>JANMNK010000512.1:0-4107 GCA_031373875.1 Pirellulaceae bacterium
TTCCATCGACGCGATCTTTGGACTGCTATCGAGTCGAGAAATTTTCCTGAATGGGAATTGTCCGTTCAGGCCTTCACCGAAGAACAAGCGAACGGTTTCGATTTCGACGTACTTGATCCGACGAAGTTAGTTCCGGAAGAACTCGTTCCGCTGACGCCAATTGGCAAGATGGTACTCAATCGCAACGTCGACAATTTTTTTGCTGAAACTGAACAGGTTGCTTTTTGTCCAGCGCATCTCGTTCCCGGGATCGATTTTTCCAATGATCCATTGCTACAAGGTAGGCTTTTCTCTTACCTCGACACGCAGCTCTCACGTTTGGGCAGCCCTAATTTTCATCAACTGCCGATCAATAAACCTAAATGCCCATTCGCTAATTTTCAACGCGATGGTCACATGCAAATGGACGTGCCGCGCGGTAACGTCGCACATCAACCAAATTCGCTGGACGAGGGATTCCCGAGACAAGACCCTAGGGCGGGCTTCACAAGTTTTCGTTCTCAAGAGGACGGCGAGAAACTTCGCATCCGACCCGAGAGCTTCGCGGATCATTACACTCAAGCCCGCATGTTCTGGATATCGATGACACCATTTGAACAACGCCACATTGTCGGTGGATTCGCGTTCGAATTGGGCAAGTGCGATCAAGTCAAAATCAGAACACGAATGCTCGGGCATTTGCAAAACATCGACCGAGATCTCGCCGCTCAAGTTGCCGACGCTTTGGGAATGAAGGGGCAAGCGGACAAGATTACCCCAAGAGTTCCCGTAGGCAATCCAATGCCTTCGAAACCGCTGTCGCAATATAGTGTTGCCCCCAGGTCCTTGGCTGGCAAAAAAATCGGTTTGCTGACGACTGACCGAGTCGATGCTGCTTTATACAATTCGCTGGTCGATCTAGCAAACCAAGAACAAGCGACCCTTGAAGTCATTGCCCCGAAAGTGGGACCGATCAAAACGAGTAAAGGCAAAGAAATTAGTCCGCAGCACTTCTTGGCGGGCGCGCCTTCGGTCTTATTCGATTGCGTAGTTGTCGCGCCGGAGGCCGAATATGTCGAAGCACTTGCTCGCGAAGCTGCCGCGATCGATTGGATACGAGACGCCTTCAGTCATTTGAAAGTCATCGGATTCAATCAAGCGTCTGCGCTGATGTTCGAAAAAGCATCAGTAGCAATCGATGCCGATGAGGGAATGGTAGATCTCGATCATGGTGGACTTCAGGCATTTTTAGAAATAGCCAAGAAGCATCGGATTTGGGAGCGCGAACCCACGCTTCGATCGTGATGCATTTTCAAGACGTGACATTTTCGTTTTCATTGCTAACGTTGTCAACATTTTCTGCGATCGCGTTAGGTGGCTTCACGGAAGTTTCCTGCAACCGGCGGTTACCACTGTTGCGAAACCATTAGTCGTTCTGGCGTCGGCCGAGGTTTTCATCGCAATAACCGCGGCTAACGCCTATCGGCTAATTCATAGTGACCCTGTCCACAGAGTCTCTGTGCGATCAGACATGTGGTGCTTTTGAAAAGGTGATGTCATTCCTTGCGATCTGGTTGCGAAATGATCCGACGATCTGATCAAGTCGTGTATTGAGTTGCGTGGAGAGCCACTCGACAGCGCGATTCACGCAACGAAGGTCGTTATGTTTCGAATAAAAAACGAATGCGAGCGTCTTTGGCACGTTGAATGCTCGTACAAGACTTGTGGAGCAGTATGTTCCTGAAAAAGAGTCCCCAGGGTCCCTGGATTTTGGCGTTGACTGTTAGGTTTACTGAATGCATTGTCCAAAGAGTACGAGTTAGCGGCCGCGAGGGTTGACTCCCACGCGTGCTGACAAGTTAACGCGGGATCTTCTAGGAATTCCCCGACAGTAGCGAAGCTCAATATTCCTAGGCTCGCAGCCAGCGAAGTAGAAGAACGATTCGAAGTGACTGAAACAGTGAGAACTAAAAGGAAAATTTCATGACAAAGTTGAATGGAAAAAGAATTGCTTTTCTCTTGACCGATGGTTTCGAACAATCCGAATTCACTCAGCCATGGGAAGCAGTAAAAAAAGCTGGTGCGGAGGTCGAATTGGTCTCGCTCAAGAGTGGTAAGATTCAAGGTATGAAACACGGCGACAAGGCCGACAAATTTGATGTCGATAAGACGCTCGATGAAGTGTCAGCTTCGGACTATGACGGCTTAGTTTTGCCAGGTGGTGTGCTAAACCCTGATACCCTACGCATGAACGAATTTGCTGTAGGCTTTATTCGTGAATTCTTTGAGCAACAAAAGCCGGTTGCCGCAATCTGTCATGGACCATGGACGCTGATCGAAGCCGACGTCGTGAGAGGTCGAACGGTGACTTCATGGCCAAGCTTAAAAACTGACTTGCTCAACGCGGGAGCAAATTGGGTTGATGAAGAATGCGTCTGCGATAACGGTTTGGTAACAAGCCGCAATCCCGACGACTTGCCTGCATTTTGCAAAAAAGCCGTTGAAGAATTCGGCGAAGGCGTCCATGCCGGACAGCACGCCTGAGTCGATCTACTCCACGACAATTGATTTCCGACGCCAGTCCGGCAACTGGCGTCGTTTGGTCCCTGGGACGAACCAGATAGAATATTTAAAGAGGAGACTAAAAATGCTGGCCGATACAAATCACCGCGTAGCGGATGCGACTTGCGAACATGTGAACGAGCAGATTCGAGACCAGACTCGTAGGGATCTCGCAAGATATGCCAATGCAAGTCGAAGTGAGATTACTGCTCGTTTGCGAGAGCTCGACCAAGAGTGGGACATCGAGCGAACTTTGCAGGCCAACGCGGCATCGTTTTCTTTGGCGGGTTTGGTTCTTGGTGCTACGGTCAATCGTAAATGGTTTATATTTCCCGGCGTCGTCGCGGCATTCCTGCTTCAACATGCAGTGCAAGGCTGGTGTCCGCCTTTGCCGATCTTTCGGCGACTTGGCATTCGAACTTCGGCAGAGATCAACGAAGAACGTTACGCGCTCAAAGCGCTCCGTGGCGATTTTGATCACGTCATGCGCAATCAAGAGTCTCCACCGAACATCGGGAAAGTTTACGCTGCAACGAGACAATAGAGGACCCTCGCACGCGCAGGCTTTCACGACAGAGTTTCTGCGGGAATATATTCAGATTGGCCTTTTGAGCTTTCACTCGCCATTGAGCGCGATGCAATATCAAAGACAAAGGGAGACGCCTCCAGATTGCAGAACTCGTGCAGTACGGGATGATAACGTACAAAGTTACGTCGAACCAGTGATGATTCCGCAGGCGAAATTTGCGACTTGGCGAAATACGATTTGTACTAAGCAAACAGTTGACCCCAGCGATTCCCCAACTACTTCGCTGCAAGTTTGAAACGTGACGATTATGACAGACTCCAAACGACCAACTCGAATGACTTTTATCGCGATCATCATCGCCGTCATTGTGAGCGTGGGCAGCTTGGTGGCATGGAATTTTTTTCCCGTCGAGCATTTGACGCACGGTCAGCAGACGAGAACAATTACGATCGACATGGACTTCGACCGTTTTCGTCAAATTCTAGTTCGAAAAAATGGGACCGAGTCCATCATCAATTACTCGGGCATGAAACTTCTCAATCAACGCCTTGAAGACCTTGCCATTGATACTTCTCAGGATAAACGACCTGTAATAAACGCGATTCTTGGGAAGTCGAAAGCGAACGTCGCGGCGGTTAAGACACTGACGGTTGAGATGAACGACCCTTCGCTAGGTGCTAGTACGATGCACCTTCGTCAAGTTGCGGAGATCGAACCTAGCAAAATCGACGTCGTGACTTCGTCGACCGAACCTGCAGGCAAATTGGAAAAATACACTTCGACTCTTCATGCCGAACCCCTGGGGCAATCCACGCAAGTCACGATTGGCGTTGACATGACCGTTCGCGTGTTCGTTCCCAAGCTATTCACTCGCCGTGCCGACTCGCGGGTACAAGAAGCGGCGGATAAGGCTGTTGTAAATCAAGCCGACTCGATGGAAAAATTCTTCGCCGAACACGCAAAACTTTGACATTGCCCGAACTCGGTGGTCGATAACTGCTCTCTTGTGTCAGTTTACCGCGGCTTAGTGTTTTGTA
>JANMNK010000533.1:0-4553 GCA_031373875.1 Pirellulaceae bacterium
ATCAGGTATTGGATACAGACTTTCGATTGACTTTTCCAAGACAACAAACGGCAGAACATTCAGCAAGTCTTTTCCTTCGGATGACTTTGTTGTTGCTTTCAACTCGTACCGGCCACTCTTGGCGGGACTATCAAGCTTGCCCTGCATGGTCTTGTCATCTTTTTTCGTCAACACGATCCCGCCGATATCCCGTCCTCCTTGGAAGATACGGAGTTTCGTCGTGTCAGGAATGGGGCGGCCCGTTTCACCGGGCGACCAATGAACGAGGACTTCGGCCGTTTGGTCTTTGAATAATCGCTGTCGTTTGGTCATCTCGATTCGAATAGCTTCTTCCGATGCTTCACGGCGCATCGACCACAAAATAGCTTGTCGCCAGAACTGACGATGCAATTCGGACTTGCCCTGAAGCCACCATTGATAGGTGCTATCAAACGCCGCGCACAAGATGCGACCTTTGCCAGCTTCTCCCGCAACCAAGAGCGGTTGCCCGTCGGGACCGATCCCCAGAATCTTGACACCCGGCAAGTCTTTTACTTTTGTCCATCGATTGGCACCTGTAAACGGCTTGAGCGCCGCCCACACACTTTCGTTGTCGGCATCGGTGCCAAGCAACGTCACGGGATGGACACCTCTCGGCGTAAAAGCCAAAGGACCGGGCCAGTGAAGTTCCTCGATGTGTGGCTGCCCGATGCTTTGTCGAATGCGACTATCGACTTCGACCGGCAAAATGCTGGCCAACGGCGTATCGGCATAACCACCAGGACCGTACGCGTTATAGCCGCCCAGCAAGATCAACCCTGCCCCATTCTTGACACGTTCGGCCAGCAGCCGCAGATTTTCCTGACCCAACGACTCGGCGTCGACATCTCCCAGAATAATAGCGCTGTAAGTGTTTGATGTGAAAGCTGCAGTTCGGTCCTCGGGCCAAAACTCTTGTCGATTCTTTGCCATGAGAGCAAACTCGATTTGGAATTCTTGGCTATCCGCCAAAGAACGGCGAATGAATTTTTGCTCCGGACGAATTTCACCTTCAAGATACAATATTCTCGACCCGCCCTTACGGACATTCAAGAAACTCTGACTCTCGTTGTTTTCGGCGAGCAATTCCCCATCCAACAGCCCTACTCGCACAAACAATTCGTACGAGCCTTCGTCCGGTGCAACCATAGGTAACCTAAACGGAATGCTCTGATCCATTTGATCGGGCCGCAACGTATCCGTCGCCAGCGTCGTCACTTTGCCGTCCGTCGCTCGCATCTGCAATTGCACTTCTAGTTCACGATGGACGACCCCACGAGAGTGAAGGATTCCTCGGACCACCATTTGGTTTCGCGAGAACGCTTCAAACTGTTCCGGTACCGATTCAATTGCCAAGTCAAGCAATCGCTCACTTTCCGCCCGCGGGCCAATGCCTATCGCCATCAGCGGCACATCAAGTTGAGATAATTGCCGAACAACTTGCTGAGCATCGATATCCGGCGGTGATACCGTTTGGGTCCCGTCACCAAGCCACACGACTGCGGCAAGCGGTGGTTCGACTTGGGAAGCGATCAACTGAGATAAAGGTTTGCCAATGTCGGTCGCAGATCCAACGGGCTTGGGTGGCAAAGTTCCCTTCGATTCCTCCGAAGATATTGGACGCAATTCCTCGTCATAACCATACACGACGATCGGACTGTCTTTGCCAAGTCGATCTTGGTTGTTGAGAAGTTCCTTCAATACCGACTGCTCTACATCCCACCGTGTGCGTTTAGCTTGCTCGCTGGCCAATTCCATGCTTGCCGACAAATCGACCATCACGGCAATGGCCCCGCGCGGCGCGCTGCGACTTGTCAAAGTGATACCTGGCCGGAGCAGAGCAAATAACATCGCGACAATCATGAGAATTCGAATTCCCCACAATATGCGGTAGCGACTTCGCGAAAGCTCTCGGCTCTCGGGAATAAGCATGAGCCCAGAGACCAAAGCCAAAAGCAATAAGGCAACAAACCAAAAGCTTCCAAAGATAGGTTCAACAGTCAAAGTCGGCATGACGCACTCTTTCAAGCTTTGACGCGAGAACGTTGGAAACGCAAAGAATAAAAACGACTTGCCATAGCTTGCTCGGCAATCATCAAAAAGACGACCACGGTCAGCAGGAACGGATATAGTTCGCGACCATAGCGAGCTTGACCAATGGAACTGGCAACTTGATCGCGTTGTCGGACCACATGATAGTTTCCGACACCGAACAATGCGTCTAATTTCTCTTGACTCATTCGATCGAGAATCGTGTCATCAGCGGCAACATTCACTGCAAATCCACGTACAACGGGAGTTTCGCCCCGTAATCCTCGCAAACGGTAGGAGCCGGGGAATTGGGCGTCCGTATAAGAAATCCCGAGAGCGCCTGCGTCGCGCCGAATTACTTGATTGTTGGGTGTGAATAAGTCATATCGCAACGGATGCACCGCCGGATCGTTTTCTAAAACCACAGGCTCACCGACAAGATAGATAAGCTGATTTTTCCCCCACCCGGACAGATATTCTATCGTGCCTTTGAGCAATCCAAAGGTTGGCCAAATCGCCGAACCACTTGTCAGGTCATTCCAAGGCTGACGGCCTTCGGGATCGGCCGGTTCAGGAATAGGAGTCGAAAACGTAATCACTTTTCCGCTTCCACGTGCTTGTTCGATAACGGCCGGTTTTCCGCTGCCTGTATAACGCATGATGACGCTTGCGCTCTCAGCTAATTCGTCAAAGTCCCAATGGCGATAGATCGGAAATTGATTCCAACTCACGCTGTCGCGAACTTGGCCAAACAGGTTAAAGACCGGATGATTGACTCGCACGGGATCAAAATAGATGGTGCGATCACCGATGCTTCGGCGTGTAATTCGCGCAGGGGCACCTGGCAACAACCGAGCCAGTGGCGCCGTTTTCAAAGCCATTTCGTTCGGCTGTTTTGCACCTAAGAGAATCAACACGCCACCTCCCTGCTCCGCGAAAGCCTGTATTTTCTCAGTTGTCGACAATGCCAGCGGCGGAGGGTCCAATAAGCACAAGCAAGTGTATTGCGAAAGGCTCTCAGCATCCAAACGAAAATAATTGAGTCGCTGCGTGATCGTTTCCTTGGCATCGGATCGCACATCATCTGGTGACACGACTGCGGCAAGGAACTTCCCCAACCCTTCGCTATCGGCAACGATCAGTACTTTTCCCTGAATGCGTACATCGACTGCGGCATAGATAGTGTTGTCGATCATCAGGGGATCCGGTCTGCTGAGTTTCAGCGAAATTTGATGCGTGCCCAACGTCAAATCCGATACACGAAATTGCACTCGACGGGATTGGCCTGCTTCGAGTTCCACGATTTGGCGATCGACCAATGTAGCCGGCGGGGTAATGGTTTTACCATTTCGTTGGATGGGCAAACTGCGATCGATCGCTTCGGTGTAAAGCTCCACCGTCAGTTGTTCCCGAGGCGCATCTCGCGACGCCGTCACATCCGCGTCAAGATTAACCGAACCACCCGGCAGCACGACTTGCTGACTAAGTTTAAGATTCGTGATCTTCCAGTTTTGCGTCTTATCGATCCCAACATCAATCAACTGAACCAACACATGAGGCTCCGCTGCCAACGCTGTTTGAAGGGCAGATTGATCGGCTTCGCGCCAAGCAACTTCGGTCAAGTCCGTCAAAACATAGACTTCGCGCCGTTCTAGCTTGCTTGTTCGGACCAGTTGAATCGCAGCCAAAATCCGTCGTGACAAATTCGATGACTTGCCTTCGACTTCGACGCGCTCTAACTGTCGCTCGGCGGTAACGCGATCTTGACTAAGCCGCAAACCCTGATCGCGAGTCACGATCGCAATCTGACTCTCCAAAGGAAAACGGTTCATCACCCATTTGCCCATCGCCTTGGCTGCATCCATGCGTGTTTCGTTTGACGAACGATAGTCCATTGTCGGGCTCGTATCGATGACCAACGCTGCCGCGATCGGTCCGCTTGAATTCTGTGTCGGCGGAGCCGAACCACGAGCGATCGACATCGCTCCCCAAGCGATCGTCCCAACCCATAACGCTGCGGCCAAGATTGCTGTCACCAACAACACAGTCCACGGTCGCTGAGATGCATACGCTACCAAAGCCGCCGCAGTGGCGAGCAGCGCGAGAATGGCCATTAATCCGATCGACAGATAAGTCGCCAACATCGCACTATGGACGCGTGGCGAAGCGAACATGAGTGCCGCCAAGCCAACGATCAACGCCCGCAGTGCCAGCAGCAACCAGTGCTTGACCTTCCATCCGCGCTCTGCGACGACGACAGTTTCTCTCACGAATCGTAAAGCAGGAAACAGCATGGGCTTGGGCTGCTGCCGAGTCAGCATATGAATGACAAGCGGCACCCCAGCTAAGGCCAAACCCGCCAAGACCGATAAATGCAAAAACGTCATGCCAAAACAACTCCCGCAGTTTTAGCCGAGCTGCAATTGACGCTTGCACAAACAAGTTTTTTCCATCGAGTATTGTTCATAACATCCTGTTAATCGTAACGGGGCCAAACGCGCGCC
>JANMNK010000557.1:0-8079 GCA_031373875.1 Pirellulaceae bacterium
TATTAGTTCTGTTTTTTTGGTAAAAACGACGCCCACAGCCAGTTCCGTCCTGCTTTTCGATGGCTATCGATTTGGCGACCAAGAACTTCAACGAGCCGAAATGGCTTTTAGTGCCGCCGGTTTGCAAGGATACGAACGAGACAGTGGTCGATTGCGAATTCCGATCAGCAAGCGGGAAGACTTTTTGAAAGCGCTGGATGATGCAAACGCTTTCCCTCGAGACCTCGGCAGTTATTTGGAAGAAGTGGTTGAAGCACCCAATCCCTTTGAATCAACCCGGCAGCTTCAAGCGAAAACGATAGCTGCTCGCGAACGTGACATTGCCCTCGCCCTGAAAGCTTTGCCGTTTGTCGAATTTGCTTACGTTTCCTATGACGAACAACGCCAAGGCTTTGGGGATTCCAATCAAAAAACCGCAGCCGTGTGGATCATGCCCGAACGACAATCGATAATGACAAATGATCAAATGCGAGCGATTGCTAAACAAGTCCAAGCCAGCTTTGCGGGATTGGTTGACGAGAATGTTCATGTGATGGACTTAAAATCGGGAAAAGACTTTCACGGGAAACTCGATCCGATCGCAGAAAATCAAGAACGGATTCTTTCCATCAAACAGCAAGAAGAGTCGCAGCTAAGAGAAAAGATTCGAGGACTCCTTGCCGAGTTCGGCGACATTCGAGTCGAAGTGAATCTCGAATACGATCCGACCTATCACGAGGAGATCGACAAATTCGAATACAATCGGCCTTTCTTGGTCGAGAATGCGGATGCTACGAAAACGGCCGCCGAAAACGATCGCGCTGACCGCATCTCTCAAGCCCCCACCGCAAAAGTCAATCGAAGTGTGTTGAAGATCTCGCCCCGAGATGGGACGGAGCAATACGACAACCTTGCCTCACGCGAAATAAAACGGACCGACAAGAATGCTTTGCGCCTTGACTCAGTCTCTGCGAGTATTTCAATCCCGCGATCCTATTACATGCTTGCCTACTCACGACTTTGGAGCGATATCAATCCAGGAAAATCTACCGCACAAGCCCCTTCGATATCATCCGAAGAGCTAAAGAGCATTCAACTCGACACGGCAAAAAAGATCGAAAACATCCTGACCGTCGTGATGCCAAAATCTGCTAAGAACGAAGGGGCGCGAATCATCATTTCCGACCATCACGACGAACCAGCAACCGTTCCACCCGTCCCAACTTTTGCCGAAACAGCTCTGGAATTCCTAGAAACTTCGTGGCAAATGATTGCTCTATTAGGACTCGCGCTGGTAGCGTTATTTGTCCTTCGCAGTGCGTTGGTCACCCCCATCAAATCCTTCGACTCCGATTTTCGCGATTCTTTGCAAGCCGAAGCTGATGAAAGCAGAGTCGCCGAGGGAGTGGGCGTTTCGAACTACATCGATTCTGATCGTTCGGATGCTGAGCAACGAGACGAAGAACCCGAGCCAGCCACTTCATCCAACTTTAATCTTGCGGTTGCAGAGGAGCTAACTAGTTTGGTCAAGGACAATCCAAAAGTTGGCTCATTGCTGCGAGATTGGATTCGCGAAGCCGCATGATCCGATGCATATCGAAAGTTGGTCAGAAAGCGTTTGCGTTTCAGCCGACGTCCGGCAATTGCCATGGATCGCGACGTTCATAATCAAGCCACTGATTATCGGATGGGTCGCCAAACGTCCACGTATCAGGATCCCATTTCAATGCCTTGTGATTCCAGTAAGCCAGATTGCCTAAGTGTATCATGGCTACAGTACGAGCGCCCTTTTCAACGTCGGCCACTGGCAGTTCACGACTCTTGATGCAATCCAGCCAGTTTCGATGATGCCCCGGACCCTTGGGCAAATGAACTTCACTATCAGA
The DNA here is from genome assembly GCA_031373875.1 of Pirellulaceae bacterium. Lineage (GTDB taxonomy): Bacteria > Planctomycetota > Planctomycetia > Pirellulales > Pirellulaceae > JANMGV01. Next base: position 1,866 of record JANMNK010000557.1, read on the forward strand.
TAGAGGCGTTTTCACAATATCCTCTGGATCGCTTGTCAAATGACCGCGATCGATTCGTAGCGATCCTCGTTCGCCATGAAAAACGCAGCCGCTTGGACCGCCATGAATCATCTCGACCCCATTAGCATATTTGTACCGAACGCCCGTTGTTGCTAACGGATCATCAGGTGGAATGATTTCGACAGGACCTGTCTTATCAAAATCAAGAGCCCAATTGGCAATGTCGTAATGGTGCGCCCCCATGTCCGTATGTCCCCCACCCGAAAATTCACGGTAGGAACGCCAAGCAGGAAAATGATTATGGACACCTCGCGGGCTGAGTATGGAATTGTACGGACGCATTCGTGCTGGCCCCAACCACATATCCCAGTCCAAGCCCGCTTCTAATTCTTCACCGGTCAAGTCGCAAAACTTACTGGGCTCGCCGACACCGACGGTGACCTTGTGAATCTTTCCCAAGCGACCGCTGCGGATGATCTCGACGGCTTCTCGAAATGGGCCGAAAACATTCGAACGCTGTTGACTGCCAGTTTGGACGACTCGCTGGTGTTTGCGAGCTGCATCGATACAACGTTTGGCTTCGGCGATCGTCAACGTAAGCGGTTTTTCGCAGTAGACGTCCTTGCCAGCTTTGCATGCTTCTATAAGTGGAATGGCATGCCAAAAATCAGGAGTAGCAATGCAAACGGCGTCCAAATCGTCGCGAGCAATGAGCTTTCGAAAATCGACATATGACTCACACCCGTTGAATTCCTTTTTGTCTGTCGAGTATTTTTGTTTGACTCGATTCGCGGCATGTTCACGTCGTTTTTGATCGACTTCACATACTGCTATTACTTGGACATCGGGCTGGGCGAGCAGTTCTGGGATGTGGTAATCATTCGCCATTTTGCCGCAACCAATGATGCCGATCGTGATGCGTTCATTCGCACCGGCCCGATCTCCGTAAAATTCATTGGCAAGTGCGCGACGACTTAGAAAGCGTCCATCCACCGCTGTGGCACATGCTATTGCACCGACAGTTCCGACAAATGCGCGACGATTCGTTTTCATGATTACTCCCGCAAATTAAATGCTCTCGATTCAGTTGCTACTTCGGCTTACCAACATCCGCTGGGATTTCAGCAACTCCCATACTCGCCACTTGCAGTTTACACGTTGGATCGTGTGCTTGCAGAATAATGGAACCGGCTTCGTTTCTACGCCCTAATCTTGGGTTTTCATGTCGTTCCCGAGTATCCGACCAATCGACGACTTGGATCCCTTTGACCCATGTCGCAAAGTGGTTTCCGTTTGCAACAATCGTCATGTGCGTCCAAGCTGAATCGTCCGACAAAACGGCTCGCGCGGGTTGTCGCCGAAATATGGCACCAGTCCCGCTATCCTTTGGGCGGCGCCGGTCATCAACCCAACTGTTCTGTATTTGGCATTCGTATCCGTTCATCTCGTCGCCCGGAATACATCGAAAGAAGATTCCGGAATTCACTACGGGTGACAACGTCATTACCTTGGTCTGTAAGACGAAATCCCCGTAGGCTTGCCGCCATTCAATCTGCCCCTTTCCTCCTTCGATTTGCAATACGCCGTTACTGTCTATGTCAAACTTGGCTGGTGATTCGGGCATATTCCAACCGCTAAGATCCTTGGCAGGCAGAATCTTCTCGTACAGTAGTGGTCTTAGCCTAATATTGCGGAAGGCTACGCTTCCTTCGCGAAATTGAAGCCCGATTCTTCCAGCCTGCAAATCGGTTGTATCGGTGTAATCCACGACCGGTTTGCCATCTACCCAAATCTGAAGGTGACGCCGGTCGAGCAAAACATGAAACTCGTGCCACTGTGTTGTGTCGAATACTCCAAGCTCGCTTGGCTCAACTCGAGCCCGTCCCACAAGACTGCCTGTGGGAAAGGGATTATCGCCAGGGGCGATGTTAAGTTCAAAACAGTCTTTATCGGGAGCCGTGGGCTGGCTGGGGGTTCGAAGAAACACGCCACTGTTCGTATTGGCATCGGATTGAAACTCCATCTTCAACTCGTAATCCGAAAATCGGCTTGTAGTGACTAGCAAACCAGTCTCTCCTTCGTCGGCGGCAAGCGTACCGTCTTCGACATGCCAGTTCGCGGAACCGGTTCGTTCCCAGCCAAACATTGTCTGATCGTCAAAAAGTCGAATCCATCCCAAGTCGAGTTCTTCCTCGGGAAGCCTCGCGGCCATGAGAGCCTCTATGTCCAAACTTGAATCCACAGGAGTCAGCGAAGCATTTCCTAAGTCCGCAACTGCGGCTTGGTCTCCTATTGTCGATAGAGCGGCGATTTTTGGATTCGCAACCGATTCGACGGGTTTCTGCTTATTGCAGCCCAGAATCAAGAAAGCTGAACAAATGCAAGTAGCTAGCCAGCAGAATCGTTTATAAGTAACCATGCGTCGCATAATAGTGGATGTTCCGGACCTATCGGCGTTTGCGGCAAATCCGGTGGGCAAGTGTTTGAGGGAAAATGAATGGTCCATAGATTGCGACCGTTTATTATAGTGGCATTTTCCGTTGACCACATGCCACCGTCTCTACGAAACGATACGGGGACACCGTTCAACAAACAAGCGACGGGAGTTGCTTTTTCAGCAGCGACAAACGAAAGCAGGAACTTCGTTTGATCCGTCACTCCTGTCGGCTTATTGAACTTACGTTCCAGAACGATCAAGTCCCCGATACATGTCGTCTGCCAGGGCCCAATCAATCGAATTCGATGCATTGATTTTCAAATCTAAAAAAATTCATCTTCGTAAAGACCTCCCTTAAGGTCTGAACCCTTACTTTGATCACTATAACATGTCATCGCAGTTTTCTTATAGCTCCAAGCGTTCGAAGTATGTCAGTCGTTAGAAAAAGCAACGACTGGCTAAAAATTCCGCCTTAGGACGCAAAGGGCGAATCACATCACATTCCCGCAGAGTCTTCTCGCTTTTTTACTTCAATCGAATTCAGTTCCAAAATCGTGTAAACTAAGACAACGTGGTTGCGAATTTGCTCAAGCCATTCGATAGCCGCTTATTTCTTCACTTAAGATTGCTGAACCATGCCAGACCATAATCCAACTGCGGCAAAAAACACGGAACAACGTTTGATCAATCTCGAAACGCAATTGGCACACCAACAGCATATTTGTGACCAACTGAACGAAGTGATCATAGAGCAATCCAAACGCATGGTTCGAATTGAGAGAATTATCCTGCAGCTTGAAAATCACTTGGGCGACCTTCAACGCGTGACGCGCGAGTCTCGCGATGTATTGGACGAGAAGCCTCCGCATTATTGAATGCCATCCGGAAACGAAGTCGTCGGATTTCCGAACCGAGTCAGGGCACTTAGTAAATCCAATTTTCGGTGCATTGAAGTCGCGCGTACTTTCCACGGGCGTGACATTATCGCGAGCGTCGCTGGCGATTTGTTAAATTGCATTTCTCCGATTGAATTTGGGCCATCGGCTTCTACGTTAGTACAACTGCCTTGGGAATATCCCGTGCGTCTCGAGAACGGCTTGTGAGAAATGCTATTTACCGTCGACTCGTTCGGCTATGTGTTGACAAATTTGACCAAAAACGACCTGCCCGAGAATTGTGAAGACTCCTTAATATCCGTTCAAATCGATGATAATCCCGAGGTCTTTTCCTTGAAAAAAACTTTCGGCCATGCAAAAAGCGGTGATGTCTTGGCTTTGATTGGCTTGTCAGTATGGCTCGAAATTGCCGAAGTGAACGGAAACGCAAAAACAAGATTAGGTGCACGCGTAGGGCAGGGGTGGTGGTGTCATGGCCGAGTTGAATTGTTACACTTGGTTCACGAAGTTTACGGGGCAACTTTATTTTTTGAGTCCGAAATCGCAGCGCATCGAAGTGTTTACGTTTACTCGAAAATCCGTCTAAACTTTGCAGAAAGAAAATCGTCAAATCAAACCCAATGGACTGAACTTTGAGGTGCAGTTGAGTGGCAGGCAATATTAAAGGCAGTGTCGTTCGCGTAAGTGATGACGGAGATCTGATCACAGACATCGCATCCACCCAGTTAGCGTCCGCGCCACGCGATACGAGCGTCCATGTCACTGTCGATGATGTGCATGAGACGTTTGGTTTGTTTGGTACAGTGCACGACCAACCGTCGATGACCTTGATCGCCATTTGCGGTAACGATGACCCTTTGCGTTTGCATCTTGTTGGAGATTCGGCCAGCATGATGCTTGGCGTCCGAGCGGGTGCTCCCGTCCAGGTAAAATGGGGCTAATGCACAACCAACTCAAATTCCCCAGCAATGATGATCTTAAGAAATGGGATCGCGAAATTGTCTGGCATTCTTTTTCGCAAATGGCCGATTACGATGGCCTGATCATCGATAGCGCCCAAGGCTCTTGGATGCGGACGATCGATGGAGTTTGGTTACTCGATGGTGTCAGCAGCCTTTGGTGCAATATCCATGGGCATCGCCATCCAACTATCGATGCCGCAATTCGAGACCAGCTCGACCGTGTCGCGCACGTCACGTCACTGGGCCTCAGCAATCCGACAACAATTTGTTTGGCTAAACGACTTGTAGAGCTTGCACCAGTTGGACTAGAGCATGTGTTTTTTAGCAGCGATGGTTCCTCCGCCGTCGAAGTCGGACTGAAACTAGTCTTTCAATACTGGCGTCAACGCGACAATCCACAGCCACAGAGAACAACTTTTTTAGCCGTCGGCAATGCGTATCATGGCGACACCATTGGCAGCGTCAGCGTGGGAGGCATCGCTCGATTTCACGCTATGTTCGACCCGTTACTGTTCCCAGTAATGCGGGGACCTTGCCCCGATACGTTTCGGTTGCCTCGCGATGTTAGTCCAGCGCAAGCGTGCGAATACTATCTAGCCCAATACGAAACTATCTTTGCCGAACACTCCGACCGGATCGCCGCCCTGGTGGTCGAACCCATCGTGCATGGGGCGGCGGGCATGGTCATGCATCCGCCAGGTTTCTTGGCGGGACTGAGGCGATTAACACAGAAATATGACACGCTGCTTGTCGTCGATGAAATCGCCGTGGGCATGGGCCGAACCGGGACACTGTTTGCCTGTGAACAAGAATCCGTAAGTCCCGACATATTATGCTTAGGGAAAGGCCTCACCGGAGGCTATCTGCCGATGGCTGCGACGCTTGCTACTACGGAGATCTGGCAAGCTTTCCTTGGCGAGTACTCCGAATCGAAAAGCTTTTTTCATGGACACACTTATAGCGGTAATCCATTGTCGGCAGCGGCTGCATTGGCCACGCTTGATATTTTTGAGTCGGAAGCGACGCTAGAAAAACTGCAAGATAAACAACGTTTGTTGGCCGAACGCTTATCGCCACTTCGCGAAATTCCCAAAGTGGGCGACATTCGGCAAAGAGGGCTTATCGCCGCAGTCGAATTAGTGGAAAACGTCCGCGACAAGTCACCTTATCCGTGGTCAGAACGACGGGGTGCTCAAGCTTGCTGGCGAGCACTCGACGATGGTGTTTGGCTCCGCCCACTTGGAAATGTGATTGTCATTATGCCGCCTCTGAATATCGAAGACGGCGATCTGGAGCTCTTGGTAAAATCCGTACGCAACGGCGTGCTTGCTGCAACCATCGATTGATTTCATGGTCAGCCAAACAGCGATTAGTGGTGGTGCTCACCGGGCATCGCTGGAACTACGTTGGGATTGACTTGGGTAGCGTCCGTAAAAATCGGTACGCTCTTACGAGCCCCCACGGGCAGAACTTCCCAAGGCTTTGGATAATAGTACATCCGAACCGGCGTGGGGCAGTGAGTATGGTAGCTGCCGTTGCAGTGGTTTTCCTGCCACGACATGGCTTCTTGGCTTGTTCGAGAAAGGTGATATGCCATCCAGCCACCAACGTAGGACGGCCGGTTATTCTCTGCTCGATACGAAGTCCAATTGCTGTAAAGCGGATGCGCAATCAAATCAGGTCGTGGATCGCCCGAAGCGTCTGGATGGCGAGCGGACGAAATCGCGGCGTTACCTACTACTATCAAGGTCGCCAACATGAGAGAATTACAAACTCGCATTTTCAATCCTTTGACTTGCAAGCAAGTACGTTAACACGGCCAGCGACCACTGATGAGTGATTCGCTTTTCGTTGCCGACTGGGTTACATAATCGGAATAATCGCCATTCGGGCAAAGCCGCTTAGGCGAATCAACCCAC
>JANMNK010000608.1:0-7617 GCA_031373875.1 Pirellulaceae bacterium
ATTTATTATCCCCACGACCATTTGACGCGTGAGTAATTCGTCGAGTCGAAAGCGCTTCGTGGCTAAACAAAAATGATCACAACAATGTTTAGCCGCGCAGCGCGTGAACCACCAATCGTTCGAACGAAACCGAATTTTTTATCCCCACGACCATTCCAGGCAAGAGTATTTAGTCGAGTCGAAAGCGCTTCGCGGCTAAACAAAGATAGCGCTTCGCGGCTAAACGAAAGTGATCACAACAATGTTTAGCCGCGCAGCGCGTGAACCGCCGATCATTCGAAGGAAACCGAATTTATTATCCCCACGACCATTTGACGCGTGAGTAATTCGTCGAGTCGAAAGCGCTTCGAGGCTAACGAAGAACGCGCTTCGCGGCTAAACGAAAATTAAATTTATGCGTTCGTCGATTTGCGTTCGGCTTCCAGATATCGCAGGACTTCGTACAAGCGGTCTCGTGTTTGCATCTGATCGACCATCGACGTTTGGGTGCCTTCCTTTCGCAGGGCTTCGTACGTGCGTTCGGCGGCAAAACTCATCGCCCGGAAAGCCGTCAAGGGATATAACGCCAATCGCACACCCGCTTGGCGAAGCTCGTCCAAATGGAACATAGGAGTTTTGCCGAACTCAGTAATGTTTGCTAATACGGGAACTTGGATGGCATCCGTAAAGCGTCGATATTCGTCGAGCGTGGTGAGGGCTTCGGCAAAGATCATGTCGGCACCTGCGGCGACATACTTCTGGGCGCGGTGGATTGCGGCATCGAGACCTTCGACGGCAGCGGCATCGGTCCGGGCCATGATAACAAACTGCGGATCGGTCTTGGCCGAGACGGCGGCTTGGAGTCGAGCGACCATTTCTTCGGGGGGGACAAGCTGTTTGCCGGGCCTGTGACCGCATCGTTTCGCCCCGACTTGATCTTCGAGATGGATACCTGCGACACCCGCTCGCGTCATTTCGCGCACGGTACGAGCTACACTCAGCTCGCCGCCCCAGCCGGTATCCGCGTCCACTAACAGCGGTAGATTTGTGGCCGCAGTAATTCGACGGGCGTCGATCAAAACATCTTCGAGGCTTGTCACGCCCAAGTCAGGTAATCCGTAGGAAGCATTCGCAACTCCCGCCCCCGACAAATAAATCGCCCGAAACCCAGCTTGCTCTGCCAGCATCGCGCAATAAGCATTAATCGTTCCGGCGATCTGCAAAGGCCGCTCGTCATCGACCTCAAACCGTAATCTCGCGCCTGCACTATTGGATATCATTCTCTACTCACATCATCAGAATTTCACGAAACTCGCTGGGTCGCATTATACGCTTTGAAGGCAATTGGACATGGTGAGGCTTCAAGAGTGAAAAAATTTCGTTAGACTTGCTGGGAGCAGAATTAACAAAGACTAATCGATCTTTTTTCATGGCGATCGATTTTCATCGCTTAGGTTTATCAAGCCTACCGTCACTCGGAGTTACTAAAATGGGATCCTATATTGCATCAGATCGCCCCTTTGACGACCTACTAACCCAGATCGCCGAGTACGCGGTTTCAGAAGCTTCGTTTAGTGACGAAGCCTATCAAACGGCGGCATGGTGTTTGATGGACAGTATTGGATGTGGGCTATTGGCGCTGCGTTACCCAGCATGCACCAAGATGCTGGGTCCGGTTGTGCCGGGAGCGATTTGTCCTGGTGGTTCGCGAGTACTGGGATTTGATTGGGAACTCGATCCGGTTACGGCTGCCTTTAATATCGGGTGCATGATTCGCTGGCTCGACTACAACGATACGTGGCTTGCTGCCGAGTGGGGGCATCCTTCGGACAATTTTGGAGCGATCCTCGCGCTGGCGGATTATCTTGATCGCAACCAGAATCCAATCACGGGTCTAAAACAGAAGGTCACCGTTCGCGACATTCTCACGGCTGCAATTAAAGCGTATGAGATTCAGGGAGTTTTGGCTCTCGAAAATGGATTCAATCGCGTTGGCTTGGACCATGTTTTATTGGTTCGAATCGCGTCAACTGCAGTTGCTGCCAGCATGCTGGGTGGCGACGTTAAACAAGTTGCTGCGGCCGTCAGTCAAGCTTGGATCGATGGCAGTGCGCTTCGCACGTATCGCCACGCGCCGAATACCGGTTCGCGCAAAAGCTGGGCGGCTGGAGACGCAACCCGACGCGCCGTGCAACTAGCATTGTGGACGATGACCGGCGAAATGGGATACGCGACCGCTCTCACCGCGCCCAAATGGGGTTTTCAAGATGTAATACTGGGGGGCAAACCCGTCGTCCTGGCGAGGCCGTTTGGCAATTACGTGATGGAGAATATTCTTTTCAAAGTCTCGTATCCTGCAGAATTCCACGCCCAAACGGCAGCCGAAGCTGCAATCCAATTGCATCAGCAAGTGATCCAACGGCTCGACCAAATCGATCGCGTCGTAATCGAAACGCAAGAGTCGGCCATGCGCATCATCAACAAACAAGGTCCGCTGACCAACCCGGCAGACCGAGATCATTGCATCCAGTACATCACGGCCGCGGGATTGCTCTTTGGAACCCTGGACGCGGAGCACTACGAAGACCGCGCGGCAGCCGATCCTCGTATCGATAACTTGCGAGCAAAAATGAACGTCGTCGAAAATACGCGGTACACCAAAGAGTACCTTGATCCAGACAAGCGATCCATTGCCAACAGCGTCCAAGTGTTTTTCCTCGATGGAACGTCGACTCCCCAAGTTGAAATCGAATACCCGCTTGGCCATCGTCGCCGTCGCAATGAGGCCGTACCTTTAATCAAGGCCAAGTTCCAGCAAAACGTCGGCACCAAATATGTCTCGACGTATGCGAAACACCTAAGCAATCTTTTCCAAGACCGAGCCCAACTCGAAACGACATCTGCGTCGGACTTTATGAGCCAGTGGACCGACCGCGCTTGATGGAACTCGCAATGCCGTGGGACGCGGCGAAGAATAGCTCAAGGCATCAGGCTGCGTTTGAGAATTCGTTCGTCATCCAGTTGTTGGCCGACTTGATAGAGGTAGCGCCCGCACTCTGTGAAACCATAACGGCGGTAGAACGCAAGTGCCCGAAAATTTTCGCTCCAACAACTGATGTAGGCATCTTGGATTTGATGCTGCTCCGCCCATTCAAGAAAGAACTGCATCAAGCGATCGGCAACGCCTCGCCCGTGATGGGTTCGCCGAATGTAAAGCTGCTTCAGTTCCGCGGCACGGCGTCCTGCTGTATCGACTGGCACGCCGACAGGTCCCGCTTTGCAATAGCCGATCCATTCGTCCTGATGCTGCGCAATCCAGTAGTCGCGGCCGCTGTCCATGTCGGCTAGGACAGCCGCTTGCGTGTGTACTTTGTCGAGAAAATCGTTCAAATCTTCTGCGGAATAAAGCGGAGCCCAGGTCTCTATGAATAACTCGCGACCAATCTTTGCCAATCCAGGAATATCGGCCGATGTTGCGCTTCGGTAAAGATATTCAGTTTTTTCGGTCATCGTCGAAACTTCCAGTCAGAACTTGCGGCGCGTTTTTTCAACCACACGAAGCTTGATGAAATCGAGAGCAATCGCAATACCGAGTATTCGGACTGTTCATGTTGACTTGCCGGCTGCAATCAAGCCTTGTCGGGCAAGGAAATCGACGACCTGATTGGCAAGCTCCGGTACGGAGCGCAGATGGGTTTGCAAAGTCAGTTCGGGTGCAACGGGCGCTTCGTAAGGGTCGCTGATGCCCGTGAAGTTCGCGATTTTGCCTTGCCGTGCTTGCTTGTATAGTCCTTTGGGGTCGCGCTGCTCGCAGACTTCGAGAGGCGTGTCGACAAAGATCTCGACAAAGTCCCCCCCCCGTCCTCGCGAGTTAACCCATTGTCGAACACGATCGCGATCGCGCCGATAAGGGCTGACGAATGCTGTCAGTGTGACCAATCCCGCTGAGGCAAAGAGTTGCGCTAACGAACCAACTCGGCGAATGTTCTCTTCGCGATCTTCCGGACCAAACCCAAGGCCGAAGCGATTGGCAAACGCATCGCCATGCAATCCGGCGAGCATACCGGGACCGGCGCATAGACCATGGCGAACGTTATCGCCATCGAGCAGAAAGGAATGAATGCCTCGCGACGCCAGCAAGCAGTCGACTTGGTTGGCCACAGTGCTCTTGCCAGAACCGCTCAGACCCGTAAACCAAACAACGCAACCTCGGTGGCCATTCAGACGTTCACGATCTTCGCGTGAAACAGCATGTTCGTGCCAAACGACTTGAGGTTCATTCTGTGCCATTGCAGTATTGGGTCGACCCTACTAAATGATTGCCAACAGGGAAAGCGAGTTACTTGTTGAGAGCCGCTTCGACCGCCTTCATGATTTTGCTCTCGCCCGCAGTAACAGCACCCCAACCCAGAATTCCGCCTGAAATCGTCGCGCAATCGCGAAGCTGCTGCATAATGTTGCTTTTAAGCTTTTGGGCATCTTCTGGTTTCATCGCGTTAACCAACCCCTTTGCGTAAGCGCACCAAGTATCGAGCATACCTTCGGGAGGATGTGTCTGGAGCCAATGTTCAAGCAGTTGGCCCGATGGACTGTTGATATCGATATTGCATCGGTTCGCGCATTCTAGCAATTGATGTCGTTCTGCCGCGTCGACGCTACCATCGGCCCACGCAACAAGAACCATCGGAACCAGTTTAAGCGCCGTCGCTCGTTCTGCGGTCAACCCGCGCTCGATAAGAGCTTTCAAAACACCTTCGTCCTCGATGTGGGTGATAAAACGCAAAGCAGCAACTTGCTCTTGTTGCTCGTTTTGCAAACGCAATTTTTCGAGCAACTGTTGGTTGACTTTTGCAAAGAACTGATTTTCGAGAGCTTGGCTTTGTTTTTCAAAGGAATCCGACATCGCATTCTCACTGTTGAATTACCGAAAAATCCACACGAATTGCATTCGCGTGACATTGTATATGTGAAATCGCCTTACGGTAGCTTGGTTAAAGGGCTTTTATGAGCCAAGCCGTTTTACTGCCTCAAAACCGAGCTGCCAAAGATCAAACGGGTTGGCAGTTTCGCCGAAAAACAGTGGCTTGGTCGACCCGGATTGCCTTCGCATTTCGACATACTTCTAAGAATATCTCCAAGCAGTCCTTTGCCCTATGGGGGATGACGACGAAACAGGAATGCTATGAAAACCAAATCCGTATTTATTAGGGATACTTTAGAAAGGAGTTTGAACGGAGAATTTTATACGGAAAAGTGCACTTGAACCATATTTTATTAGGTCGCGTAAGGCATTGTTACCGCGGGGTGCCGCGTGCATTGGGGCCCTTTTGCGTAATGCTTTTGCTCAAGGAATCCCCGCCCTACCTTGGCGATTTTGATGATCGTGGCCAAAATACGCGGAATCTTTCTTGAAATGGCTAGGTCCGACGGGCCAAGCAATTTTTCCGAACCCAAAAAGAGTTTGAGAATCTAGATGAGTCAAAAAACCGAACGGAAGGCGATGATCGAGGCTGATCATCTCTCCAAGTTCTACGGACCTTTTGCCGCAGCCAGAGACGTATCCTTCAAGGTTTATGAAGGTGAGTTGGTCGCGTTTCTCGGCCCGAACGGGGCTGGGAAAAGTACCACGATGAAAATGCTGACGGGTTATTTGGCCCCAAGCGAAGGTCAAGCCAAAATCGCTGGCCACGACATGTACAAGGACCGAATAGCTGGCTCTATGCGATTGGGTTATCTGCCGGAAAACGGACCGTTGTACCCAGATATGACTCCCCATAGCCTGCTCACTTTTTTTGCCGATGCCCGCGGTATGAGCGAAGACCGCAAACGAGAACGCATCGAAGCGGTGATCGAGTTGTGTGATTTGAAAACCGTTGTTCACAAAGCGATCAGCAAGTTGTCCAAGGGATTCCGTCAACGTGTTGGCATGGCTCAATGCTTGTTGCACGAACCGGATGTTTTGATTCTTGACGAACCAACTGCTGGTCTCGATCCCAACCAGATTCGCGAAGTCCGTGAGACGATGCGCAAACTGGGTGAAACCAAAACAATTTTGCTGTCGACGCACATCTTGCAGGAAGTCGAAATCATGGCTACCCGCGTCATCATGATCGCCGAAGGCCGCAAAGTATTTGAAGGCACGATGCCGGAATTGAAAGCGATTCAATCCGATTTGGACGCTGCTTTCAAAAAATTAACAAACGCCGTTGCCTAATCGATCAGGCGACGTTGCGGCGGGCGATGGATCCGACCGCTAAGAACCGAAATTTAATTCAACCAATCGTTTAGGAAATATAGTCGGATATGAGTGCATCATTCATGGGCGTCTTGTCTGCAATCGTCAGATTGCTTTTTCTTGACTTGGTATTCTTGGGTTTTCTGGTAGCCGTTGTGCTGCTGGTCCTATGGTTTTCACGGCGTTGGCGAGCAGCTTATGCAGTGCTCAAGCGAAATTTCTTCGGATATTTCGCTAACCCCACAGGCTATGTTTTCCTGTGCTTGTTCGTATTGCTAACGTCGATGGCCGCGTTCTGGCCCAACCAGTTTTTTAGTTCCAACTTGGCGACTCTCGCACAGTTGAATAACTGGTTTCCGTTCATCATGCTGTTCTTTATTCCCGCCATCACGATGAGCATCTGGGCCGACGAGCGACGTCAAGGAACCGATGAGTTGCTGCTGACATTGCCAGCCGACGATTTCGATATCGTGATTGGAAAATTCTTGGCTGCGGCTTCGATTTATACGACATCCCTGCTGTTTTCACAGATTTCGACGTTCATCGTATTGGTGTTTTTGACAACGGGTGGCGTGGATACCGGATTGTTCTTTGCCAATTACGTCGGTTACTGGTGTATCGGCGTGGCGATGATCTCGATCGGAATGATCGCGTCCTTTGTGACAAATAACTTGACCGTCGGTTTTATTCTGGGCGCCTTGTTCAACGCACCTCTGGCTTTTGCTGCGATGTCCGAAGTGATCGCGCCGGACCGAGGAGTGGCTAGGTTCATCAAACAATTTAGTATTGCAGAACGATTCGACGATTTCGGTCGTGGCGTGCTCAGCATCTCGTCGACCGTGTATTTCATCTTGTTGGTTGTGTTTGGATTGTACCTGTGCATGATCTTGATCGGTCGTCGCCACTGGAGTGGTGGCAAAGATGGGAACAAGATGTTTTTTCATTTCCTTGGCCGTGCCATCCTGTTGGCAATCGCCGTCGTTGGTTTTTCGATGTTGTTCCGCAACAACGATGTTCGCGTGGACGCAACCGAGGGCCAAGTCAGCTCCCTGTCGCCGATGACGCGCACGATGATATCGTCATTGGCACCTGACCGCCCGATTGTCGTCGAAGCCTACATTTCAGCCGAAGTGCCCGAGCTTTACGCGCGTACTAAATACAACTTGGTGACGATGCTCAAGGAATTCGAATCCGTTGCCAAGCGAAAGAAAATTCCGCTCGAAGTACGCGTGTTTGACAATCTCGAGACCTTCAGCGAAGAAGCTTCTCGTGCAGAGCAACAATACGGGATCAGCGCACAATCTGTCCGAGTTCGCGAACGCGGAACCATGGCTGATCAAAAACTTATTCTCGGTGCTGCGTTCAAGAGCGGTCTGGAAAAAGTTATCGTGCCGTTCTTCGAC
>JANMNK010000620.1:0-1544 GCA_031373875.1 Pirellulaceae bacterium
CTTCAAACCGCTGATGCTGTTTCCCTCGATATTTTCGCAAACGCAAGCGAAACAGCTGCCGCGATGTTATCGCCGCTGGACTCGGATTTTGGCGGCACTACATTTATCCCAGCTTGCCGAATCGCGGCGACGATTTGCGGATTAAAGATCTTGGCTCCTGTCTCCACGACATTCGAACCTGCCGCTTTCGCAAAATCATCCTCGGTAACAAGCAGATAACTCTGCTGAAAAATCCTGGGCGAATGGCCTACTCTCTCGCAGGAAGCGACCCAAGTCAAACAGTCGCAAACGGAGAAGATTGCAAAACGAATGAATATCGACCTCGTTGGTTCAAAAATATCAGTTGCAAAAGCATTGCTGGCAGATCCAAAAAAATCGAATACCATAAGCCCTCGGCTGAGTTTTTTGACCATGTGGGGTATGCTGTTGCGCATTCTTAGGTCGAATGGCCTGCATCTCTATGTGCGAAATATCTGTAATCGGCAAGAAGTAATCCCAATGACAGCAACGTGCTAAGTATCCACATCACAGTGATCATCAGCTTCGCGGTTCGCCAGTCTGCCGCCATGAATCCCTCTGCGAGGGCCTCTGGCCCATAAACAATGCGAGCAGCTGCACAGCCTAAAATTTTGCAAGTGCCCATTAAGAATCCAGTGAAGACGACCGCCGCATACGGGTCCTGCGATACCCGGCGCAACATCCAGGGCAGGACGCCCAAAGCCGGAATCACTGAGAGCACGGCCATTAGCGGAAACGGAAAACTTGTTTGCACGCCCGTCACGCAACCGAACGCAATGAAAAGGGCCACATTGACGAAAGTGACCGTGGTGATCGTCAGCGTTCTTGCACGCCACGAATAAACCGTTCCAGGCAGTCCCCAAGAGCGATGAGCCTCAGTAACCAGCAAGGCATTACTGATCGCAAGATAAAGACAGGAAAGGTCGGCACTACGATCGGGATCGGTTAGTGCCAAAATAGGCAACGGCAGAAATGCGGTGATTCCCCATATTCCCATTATGGAACGAAGCCGGCTAGCAATTGAAAGCTGAGAGTGTATCGGCACGGATTTTGTCATCCTCATAAAGGGGTTATTACGACACACGTCACCGAGTCGCGGCAAGTAAACGTGCCATTGTTAAAACGCTCCGAACGCGATTTCGGCGTACATGATTGTTCGTCGAAAGTACGCAAACTTTGCTAGTTCGGCGTTATCCTGGAATCCAGATCTTCTTAGCTAACACGACTTCCGAACCGGGAGGCAAGTTCAAAGGAACAGGAGCCTTGGTGAAGAACGCCAGTCCCTTATAGCTTGTTAAATATTGGTAATTCGCATTAAAAAAACCGCCTGTCGCGTGAACAACCAAAAGCCCCGACTGCCGTTGTAGAATGCCGAGAAATTCGTTCGCTTCCACACGGGCGATTACTCCAGACGCTTTTATAGCTTGAGAAATTGCGGCGGCGGCCTCTGCACCCGCGGCTCCAGCACTCATTGGTCACTCTCCGATCGACGAACGAATAGCAAATGTAGCACGAGAGTGCGTGAC
>JANMNK010000631.1:0-1971 GCA_031373875.1 Pirellulaceae bacterium
GCTTAAGCATGATAATGACACCAATTGCTGCCAGCATCCCATGCACCACTGCAGTCGGGAAAAAGTCCCCTAGAATTCCGGCTCGAACGATCCCAAACATGATCTGAACTACGCCGGCGACGACCGCCACAGCCAGAGTCAGTCGATAAGCCTGAAAGTCGGCTGCTGGATCAACACCGCCCGTGTATCCAAAAGCCGAGACAGCGCCGATAACTATGACGATCATACCCGCCGCTGGTCCTTTGATCGTTAGCTCCGAATTGCTCATGAAGATCGTGAGGATGGCCCCCACAATTGCAGTGAACACGCCTGCGATAGCTGGAAAGCCTGACGCGAGCGAGATCCCAAGGCACAATGGAAGCGCGATCAAAAAGACAAGCAGACCCGATACGAAGTCGTATCGAAAGTACTTTACGAAACCCGCTACGTTGCCTACCGGAGTGACTTCGTCGGACGAATGAGTGTTTTGTTGAATTTCAGACATGGAATCATTTATCCCTAGACCAGTAATAGATGAATTAAGATGCGAGTTCGCGATTAATTTCTGTATTCAAGAACAACGCGAAATATCAAAGCTGCTAGCGATCAGGGGGAGCAGCCTTCGAAATCGGTATGTGATCAGCCTGAAATTTGCTGAATCAGCAAGTTACCGAGACGGCGGACCGCGCTGAAGATTTGCAGACGGAATCGTCGCAAGCGCGTGAACACAACAGAGAACTTGAACTTCTTGCCAAGTTCGGGATACAGGTCGTGCGTCAACCCTGCTGAGAATGGCAACGAAAAGTTGCATCGATTCGGATCGATCTTCATCATCCACTTCCAACGCACGTTCCTCGGCGCAAACAACCGAATCTTTGACGGCTGGAAGTGAACTAACGAAACTTACGCCTAACAATAAGCCAGTTAGACACCAGGCAATTGTAAGAAAGGTTTGACGTTGGATCGGGAAATAGCACATGCGATTGATACTATTCTTCCAAGCGTCAAGCGTCAAGCGTTAAAATTGCGAGGAAGGATGCAGATCGGGGCTTGCAAACTGGTCTATCCAGATTTTCTAAGAGCAAAGTAAATTAGTAGAAGTGATTCGATTTGATCTTAAAGTGATTTATAGATCGAGGTAAGCCAGGATGGCAACTAGCGGAGTATAGGGCATCGTATTTAGGAGTTTGTGGTAAAGCTCGACGCAGAATTTGGGCCAGTAGCTCAAGGCAAGTATCATTGCTTGCTTTCGGGGATCAAGGACTTTGGCGTTCAAGTAGGCGACGCAGTGTCCAAGGCGATCGCCCAGAAAACCGCTGCTATGCAGATAGTACAACAAGAGCCTTCATCGAAGTGTTGTTGTCCCGTTTGTAATAGTCCCGGTCAATTCAAAGGCGAGCGGAAGCGACTGCTCGATTGGCAGCGAGGCAAACTGCGAATTACGGAACCAGAATACTTCTGCTCGAAATGTCGGAAGCCTTTTTTTCCCACTAGCGTCACTGGTCGGAGTTGATCCCGACTGCAACTTGATTCCTGCCATGCTTGAAAAAGCAGTCTACGCCGGTTCACGCAGTTGCAGTTTTGCTCCGACTGCTGAGGATATACAGAAGTTGGCCAAAGCCAATATCTCTTCGCAACGCATTCGTCTCGCGTCGCGCGACCGAACGTATCGGTGCTGAACTTGCCGCACAATTAACGCGTGCTCAGGCCGACTACGATGCGATCCATTTGCCCGCCAGACGCTTGGCTCCTAAAGGATCGAAAGTTGCGAAAGTCGCTTGTGTACAAATGGATGCTGGCCGCATGCAAATTCGTGAACGAGGTAGCAGTCAGGACCAGCTAGAGCAGCCTGATGCGCAGGACGACACAAGTGGCTAACCGTCTCCAAACGTTGTAAATCGCAATTCAAAAAAGGGGTTCGGTCACGGTTTGATTATCCACTCGTTGCCCTTTTTATCTTCTGCGAGTCGATCATAATTCGCAGCAAATTGC
>JANMNK010000665.1:0-3202 GCA_031373875.1 Pirellulaceae bacterium
GATGCATCGGGAAATACAACCCCAAGCTTTACGATCGATGACGGCGTTGCCGCAAACGATGCCGACCCGCAAGGCGGACCGTTTGTTGTCACACTGATTTCGGGTCCGACAAGTGCAGCGAACTTTGTGCTCAATAGCGACGGCACATTCACCTATAGGCCACTGCCAAACTTCTTTGGAACCGACACGTTCACTTACCAAGTTTCCGATGGAGTGCTGCTGTCCAATAATATTGGAACGGCAACGATTGTCGTGCGAGAAAAGAACGACGCTCCGATTGCTGGAAACGATGTCGTTACGATCGACGAAGATCAGGTCAGAGTGTTCGAACCAAACCAATTGCTTGCAAACGATCGCCCTGGTCCAGCGAATGAGAACGCTCAAACGCTCTCGATTGTACGCGTACAAACGCCATCGGCCCGCGGCGGTCGAGTCGCTTTGGTGAATGGCAAAGTCAGCTACACACCGCCGGTCGACTTCGCAGGTGCCGATCAGTTTACCTATGTCATTTCCGACAACGGAACGACAAACGGTCTTGCCGATCCGCTTGAAACGACCGTCACGGTAAGTATCACCGTTCGAGATAAAAACGACGCTCCGATTACGGTTGCTGATCAACGAAGCGTTGTCGAAGACAATGTTCTTAACGTGACAGCAGCCAGCTTGATTGTGAACGACAGGCCAGGGCCCGCGAACGAAAGTACGCAGACGTTGACCTTTACCGGCGTCGAACCTGCCAGCACCAACGGTGGAACAGTCACGTTCTCCAATGGGACTGTATCGTACCGACCACGAGCGGATTTCACTGGCACGGACACGTTCTTCTACAATGTTCGCGATAACGGAACGTCGCAAGGTGTGTCGGATCCACAATCCGCCCGCGGTACAGTTACCGTAACGGTCTCCGCGGTCAACGATGCACCGAGATTGCGTACGCCGTTTGGAACACGAACGGTGTTGGAAGACGCTGTTGATCAGTTTATCGATTTGAACACGATCTTCGTTGATCCCGATGTTGCTTCGGATGGAGACAAGCTAACTTTTGTACTTGTAAACAATGACAATCCAAATCTCGTTGTAGCAACAATCAATGCGGCATCGCTGCGTTTGCAGTTAAGACCGGATCGAAATGGCGAAGCGAAGATTACGGTTGACGCCAAGGACAATGCAGGATTGGTTCGTCGCGACACACTGACGTTCCGCGTGACAGCGGTGTCCGATGCGCCTCGACTGGTTGCTCCGATCGCAGACGTCAACGTGAACGAAGATGCTACCAAGCGAACTATTCAGTTATCGCCAACTCATTTCTTTGATCCCGATGTGATCACCAACGGAGATGTCGTTGTCTTTACGATCGTCACCAACAGCAATCCAAGTCTCGTCACACCGACGCTGAACAACGGCTCGTTGCTTTTAGAGTTCGCACCGGATGCTTTTGGAATTTCGACTTTGGTTATTCGCGCCACGGACAACACTGGCAAGACGGTTCAGGACAGCGTTGACGTGAATGTCGCTGCCGTTAACGATGCACCGAGAACACGACCAGAAACGTATGTCGTCAAGCAAGGGGCAACGATTACGGCGGGTGATGCGACAGGTAATTCAACGGTGACAACAGCGGACAACGGCGTGTTGGCCAATGATACCGATGTCGATAGTCCTTCGTTCACCGCTCGCGTAGTCCGCCCGCCTGCAAATGGTACGCTGACGTTCAATGGGAACGGAACGTTTACTTATCGTCCGAGAGGCTTGCAAGGAACGACGGATACGTTTACTTACGAAGCTGTCGATGACAGGAGTTTAGCCAGCGTCGAAACGACTGTCACTTTCCAAATTGATGCGCCAATTCCATCTTCTCACCAGAACCCAATTCTTGCAGAAGATGTCAACGGCGATGGATTTGTTTCTCCGATCGATGCACTACTGATCATCAATTTCTTGAATGCCAACGGTGCTTCGACCCCGATTTCGGACATTGGACCACCACCACCATTCTTTGATACGGACGGCAGCTATTTCATCACTCCACGTGACGCGCTTCTTGTAATCAATTACTTGAACACAAACGGAAACGGTGGAGGCGGCGAAGGTGAAGGTGAGGGAACGGAAACGGCAAATATCAACGCTGCGGGCTTGGTTTGGCAGATTAACGCGTGTCGTCCAAGCGATAACGCTTCTGTTACACTGTCCGAAGTTGTCGATGTTTCTGTGGCAAACTCGGCCACTGTTGGGCCAAGACTGATCTTGGCAGCCCAACAGGGGGGAAGCGTTTTCGAAAACGTTATCGATGAACTGGATTCGGTGATTGATGATCTTTCGGCCAGCAGTGACGAAGGAAGCGAGCAGGGTCTAGCGGACATTGCCCTTCTAAGCTTGCTTGGCGGAGATCACCGATGATTCAAAACACGCGGTTTTCAGGTATATTCGTAAGGCTCGTATCGGTTAAATTGATCGGTGAGTCTGAAAGTCCATATAGCTTTAGTTACTAGTTATTCTGTTTTTCTGAGTTCCATTCATACTCAACCAAACAAAATCGTGCCGCGTTATGCATAGCGGTACGAAAGTCGAAAACTCGAGGGTCATTTGCATGGTTAGCAACCCGAAATTTGGTTTCATGACGTCCCTAAACGATTTGAAAGCCAAACGGAATAAATTCCGACGCTTACTGCATGAAGATTTGGAGCGACGCGAGCTGATGGCAAGCGACTTCGCTGGACCAGTTTTCGCGCCTGGTACTTCGGAAGAGTACAAGAATGAATGGATCAGCAAACTCAGCGGCCCTCCGGGTGGAGGCAACGGACTAAACTCTCCGATCAATGTCACCGGTCGTCGCTGGACCGACCCTGTCGGTGGCCCGAGTCCAACCGCCGGTGAGTCTGCCACGGTAACCTGGAGTATCATTCCAGACGGCACGACCATCAAGGATCAAAACTTTAATGATCGTACCAGCAACATCGTTGCATTCCTCGACGGTATCTATGGGACCGCTCCCGGCCCGGTTGCAAACCGACCTTGGTTCCAAATTATCGAACGCGCTTATGACAATTGGTCGAGGGTATCGGGTATCAATTTCGTATACGAACCCAACGACGACGGCGCAGCACAGAGTGCTACAAGTCGCGGCGTGCTAGGAGTTCGTGGGGATGCCCGCGTCGGTGGTTGTACGATTGACGGCAATTCGAACATCCTCGCCTTTAACTAT
>JANMNK010000708.1:0-1812 GCA_031373875.1 Pirellulaceae bacterium
CTTTCCCGTCCGGCCCAAATTTCTGGGCCGCTACATTGGGAGCTTGGGGTGGAAGTTTTACGGCAGGTGCAGCCACTGCCGGCTCTTGAGCATGTCCGCTGACGGTGATTGCCGCGAACAAAAAAGCGGTTAACGAAAATAGTCTCATGATGCGTAGAGTCCAACTGGGAGTGAAATAGAGAGGAAGGGCAATCGCAATCCAAGATTGCGATACAGGCCTTGAACTTAATCCGCCGACGGGTCGCGTGCAAGCCTGTCAAAGTCCGCCGACGAGGAAATCACCGCATGAATCAATTCCACTTCAAAATCAATTGTATTAACGGCGTAGCCGACTTGGATTTCAACGGCGGAGCCGTAAATGCCTTTAACGGTGGAGCCGTGTCATTGGATAGCCAGGGGTGCAAACTCCTGGTAGGCCAAGCGGTTCGAGCAACTGCTCTGGCAAGCATACGCTGATCCGCAACCGTAACTCAAACATCGTTGTGCCTTTGCCGCTTTTGCTACTTGCTATTTGAGATCTGAGATCTGCCATTCGAGATCAATCCAGAGTCCAAGAATCTCGATCAAGGCACATACGTTGCAATGATAGGTTGAGTCAACATTCAATTAGCCTTGGTGGAATGGTCGATTCTAACCGAGCCTTGTTGCTCCGCACTTGCATAGGCAGCGTATACTAATTCAAGGGTCTTGAGATTGTCATCGCCAGTCGTTTCAGCTGGTTTTTCACCGCGCAATCCAGTCAGCAAATCCCGATGACAATCGACCATGCTCGTGTGAACTAGTTCATACGCAGGATTGACCCAGTCGTACTTGGGCAATGGGATTTGTTCACGATGTTCACCCCGATCATCGTAAACACAGATCGTGTAGTCGGTACCCAGGGAAACTCCGCCACGCGTTCCTTCAACGGCAATCATCGTTTGCGGGAACCGATCCAACTCCCAACGGCTGGCATAACTCATATTGCAAGTTACCGTCAGTCCACTTTGCTTGCGCATCATCACCGTAGCCACGTCTTCGCCCGCGATATCAGATCGCATCTGACGCGTTTGGCAGTAGAGTGCCTCTGCCTCGCCGAACAAGAAACGTGAAACATCGAGGATATGTGTTCCGATATCGCCTAAGATGAATTGCTTCAGAACCTTGAGCGCTGGCTGATTGTCAAAAACGGGAAAGCTGTTGGCGAAATCAATTCGAGCACGGACAAGCGAACCGAAATCCTCCGAATCAAGAATTGCTTTCAGTCGTCGAATCGGTGCTTGCCATCGCCAGTTTTCATGCACCATCAACGGAACCTGCAATGCATGCGATTGGCGACAAAGTTCACGGGCTGCTTCAACCGATTCGGCTAATGGTTTTTGGCAGATGGCTGCAACCCCGCGTTGCATGGCCAACGCGGCTAAGGGGACATGCGACTCCACCGTCGAGACAATATCGACGAAATCCAATGCATGACGATCAAACAACTCGCGGGCATCTGCATACGCATTCGGCACACCCAACTGGCTCGCACGGTTTTGGGCTTTTTCAAGCGATTGGTCACAAACGGCGACACACCTCGCGCCAGAAACTTCGCCCCAGGCTGCGAGTTGGTATTGCGACCAAAACCCTGCCCCGATCAGTGCAAACTCCAATTCACGCATCCGCGGACTCCTCTTCTAATGATTCGATACTCGCCGTTTCGGCAGCAATGGTGATCACTCGCTCGTTACCGATAAGGGGAGCAACGTCATTCGGTTGGAATCAATCCTGGATGGTTAAGCAGGTGGAAGGATGAATAAATTTTGTCCAGTCCCTGATCTAGTAAACATC
>JANMNK010001117.1:0-2667 GCA_031373875.1 Pirellulaceae bacterium
ACGCAGACGCGATGCGTTTCGTGTGGCTTTTCAAGACTCAGTGGCACCGAAGCCAACGCGGCTTGGTGGAACACCCAGTCCACGCCCTTGAACGCTGAGAACGACGATTCATCGCAAATGTCGCCACGAATCAGTTCAACATCGGATTTGAACGAAGCGATATTTTGCTCTTTGCCCGTCGACAAGTTGTCAAGAATCCGAACGCGATGTCCTTGTTCCACCAAACGCTCGGCAATGTGCGAACCAATAAACCCTGCACCGCCTGTTACTAAGCAGACTGCCATCTTGCGCATCCAGAAAAAGAGAAATGATTAAGCAGCTTTGTTAATGCCGAAGCAACCTTGGATTCGCACACCCGCCCGCTGCAATCGCACAACAGATCGGATTGCTTGATTCGGTGAAATCAACATCTCGCTTGGTGCAACAACGTAAACCGCGTCGCATAGCCTACCCAGCGACTCCGCAATTTTATCTTCGACGGATCCAACATCCAAAATGATCAACGGGAAATTGTGTTTCATGAGCGGTAAACGAGATAGGTCGTTCTGCTCCATGAAATTCCCGATCTTTCCATCGCGCTGCACAATCACGGACCGGATAATGTACGACGTGCTTTCTTCGCTGCGAACGCGTCCATTGATAAGTTTCACGAGTTTGCGACCTTGAGGCAATTTCGTGCTGTCCTGCAATGCTTGAATGCAAAATGCTGAACGATCCAGTCGCATGGCAAGCTGTCGCGAGAATTCGAGAAACACTTGCTCGTCAATCGGAACGCGATCCAAATTGGAAATGCCTAACGTAAAGTTAAGTGCAGCTCCAATCTCTGTTGCGATCGCATCGACGAAGGGAATATCCCATTGCTCGGCCATGGTAACGACTAGCCTCGAAGACGACTGAACAACTGGATGTACGATTGAGGATTGACTGTGTTGCGTGGTGTGTCGGATGACTCTGTGCGGTGTCGAGCAGGAATGTCTTCCTCGACGATCAACAAATCGCGATCGTCGCCCGCTGCTTGGATGCGTTCTTCGGCCAGTGAAGCGAAACTTAAAACGTGCGAGCGGTTTGGCCCCAGTCCTTGGCGAACCAAATAAGCGGGTGGATTCTGTCCCGGAAGTGTCCTCAGTCGCGGCGAGTTGGAGGGCGGGATCGTTTGAGCGACAGGTTCTTCGTAGTCAAAGGAATCAACCGTGAAACCCGCAATGGAATCTTGAATGTCGTCTTCGATACTCGGCTGCGTGCCGCCCGGGATTTGGCGATTCAGTTTATCGTCGTTTTGCGAGCCAGTCTCAGCGATTAACGGATTAGAAAACCCGCCGGTTTTTTCGACTTCGATCCCAAATTGTTGCTCCGTGACTCCGCTGTTGATTGCGGAGAATCCAGCCAAGCTTGATGCGGGTGAAAACGAAGATTGCAGCCCGACAATGTATTCTTCGTCAAAGCCGACGCCGAAAAGCTCGTCCTTGGATTTCGCTTTATCAGCCTTATTGCTAACGTTGTTGGTCGTTTCCGATTTCGCTGAGTTGCCGGAGTTGGACTGTGCAATCGGAGTCAACGGCACGAGCTTGGTGTTTGAGCCGGTATTGAGCTTGATCTGAACGGCTTGCAAAGCCGCTGTCAGCCGCGTCGAGACGTCAGGCTTCTTTGCAGGTTCGCCCTTCGGCAATTTGTCGTTTGATTTCGGAATGCCTGTCCCCGATGCGTTTTGAATCGCCGCGTGAGTTGATTTGGGGACGCTTTGCTGGCGAGAAACGACGGGGTATTCGTCACCGAATTCCGCAGCGTGATTTGCTGGAACTGAATCAGCGTCAGAGCTATCGTCCAAGTCGAATTCCGAGCCAAAGAACGTTGTTCCAGTAGCGCGAGGCGCGGCGAATTCTTCCGACTCAAAATCGCTGTCATCGTCTTCCAATGAGCCGAACTCAACGACGGACTTGGTTACGGCTGAGTTGGAAGTCTCGGTCCAAGACGCTGGCAGTTGCTGTATTTCCGCCCATGCTTGCTCGATAGTCGACGCGCTGACAGGCCGTTGCTTTTGGTGTTCGGCCATGAGCAGCGAGTGGTCAGCAACTTGGTCGATCAATCTCGGGATACCATCCGATGCCCGATAGATCGCGCGAATTGCATCCTCGGTAAAGACAGAACCAATCTCCGCGCCGCACAATTCGACTTTGTGGCGAATATAGCGAGACACTTCTTGCGCCAACAGTGGCTTTAAATAGCAACGTGCCGCCAATCGCTGTTGCAGCGACTCAAGCCTTGGGTGCGCGAGCAATTCATCCAGCCGCAACGTCCCCGCAAGAATCAATCGAACGCGAGGCACCCCTGCAGTTGCAAGGTTGGTCAGCAAACGTAACTCTTCCAGCAATTTGACGGTCAACGTCTGCGCTTCGTCAATGATGAGAATCAAACCGTCGCTGGCACCTTCGTCCGATTGCTGAAGTCGCTCCATCAGAGACAGTCGCAATTCGCCTTCGGACAAATCCCGATACGGCATCCGCAATTCGAATAAGAGATTTTGCAGTAAAGCTCGGCGAGAGCATAGTTTCGAACTGGATAACAAGATAACGTCAAAATTGGATTGCCAAGCTTCGGCGATTCGCAGGCACAGCAACGACTTGCCCAAACCGGTTCCACCGATAATCGCCGCGGGACCTTCGGCGCGGT
>JANMNK010000758.1:0-1899 GCA_031373875.1 Pirellulaceae bacterium
GCGTTGTACTGATCGGACACAACAGGGTGACCGTCTTTGTATTCGACGGGCAGTTTGAAATTGACCGGAGTCACTTTGCTCGGTCCCGTATCGCCGGCACCAAGTGCCCAGCAAGCGATATCGACATGGTGAGCACCCCAGTCCGTCAACTTGCCACCGGAATATTCGTGCCAGTTTCGAAACGCGTAGTGGCAATTGCTAAACAGCGGCACGCCTCCGCCGTAACCGGTTCGCATTTCAGGAAGTGAACGATAATCGACTTTCGGAGCTGGCCCTAACCAAAAATCCCAGTCAAGTTCGGGCGGAACAGGCACGACAGGGATCACTGGCGAAGCCTCCATTCCATTGATGCCGCAAGTAACGCGTGTCACTGTTCCAATGCGCCCGTGCTTTACCAACGCAACGGCTAACAAGAATCGCTGTTCGATTTCCGTTCGCTGCATGGTCCCAACTTGAAAGACGCGACCCGTTTCTTTGACGACTTTTTCTATCAGCTTGCCTTCGGCGATGGTCAAAGTCAGTGGTTTTTCGCAGTAGACATCTTTGCCTGCGTACATGGCTTCGACAGCGATCTTGGTGTGCCAATGGTCGGGCGTGGCGATCATGACGGCGTCGATGTCTTTGCGATCGAGAATTTTGCGATAGTCTTTGTAAGCGTCGGGCTTCTTGCCTTGGCCTTTTTCTGTTTTTTCAACATTTGCGGCAAGGACGTTTGCGTCGACGTCGGCGAGGGCCGCAAAGTCAGCGAACTTAAACGACTTTCCCGTAATCTCCCAGCCTTGGTTGCGAAGGCCAATGGTTGCAAAAACCGGACGGTCATTTGCCGACTGATATCCAACAGCGCGGTTCAACGAAGAGCCGAGGATTGCAACCGAGCCCGCAGCGGCTGTCCCTTGGAGGAAAGTTCGTCGTGATGGTTTATTTGAAAAAGTCATGGATCAATTCCTCGCAAAACGAAAAAGTTAAGGATGTTGTAAAACGAATGGGACCAACCGAGGCCGTAAGCCCGGCTGAAAAATGCTGGTGTTCGTAAACATGCTGTTGTTCGTACCCTTAGATCATAACCAAAATCGTCCGCAAATGAACTGCCTCGCGCGAATGATTTCATGGCGAAGTTTCTTTAAAACCTGAGCATCGGGCAGCCTTCGCGACGAAACCACGTCTATGCGTCGGCTGGATATTTCGGCGATAAAGCAATGCTGAATTGAGACTTGAGCGTTTACAAGATGAAAGGTAATTAGCCGTTTGCTGTACAAAAGGGCCTGCCGATCGATTTGTTTCGACCACTACGATTCCATTCCCATTCTGAGCATCCAACAACACCGCATTGCCGCTGACTGTCAATCAAAGGGGATGATTGGAGCGTTACGTTTTA
Source organism: Pirellulaceae bacterium (assembly GCA_031373875.1). Classification (GTDB taxonomy): domain Bacteria; phylum Planctomycetota; class Planctomycetia; order Pirellulales; family Pirellulaceae; genus JANMGV01. The sequence goes on from JANMNK010000758.1 coordinate 1,376, forward strand.
CACTGCAGTAGACTCTGTGACGGTGACAATAGATGCGCTGAAAAAATTGCATGGCTTCACGAAGGATGGAGTTGTCGAGGTGCAGAGTTTGTGAGGAACGGCTAGCAAAGGCAATTACATGAAAATCTGCACGTTCGAATGGAAGAATCAGACGATCTTTGTCGATCAGTTTTCTGGCCCCGGTACGGACGGCAAGTTTGGGCCGAATCTGTTCGATGGCAATGTACTGGAAATCAATTTCGACAGAAGCGAGCTCGTGACGCACCGATCGGTGCCAAGATTTGCGATCGACAAAGCATCGAATTATCCACCACTCGATCTTTCGATTGATCGTGGAGCCATGTATGCTGCGTGTGAGCCGTTTATTGGTGGCCAGCAATGTCCGAACACGTTCGGCGTATGCGATCTTTCGTATTCGCTGTCTATTTTTGTCCATACGTCTACAAAGACTTTCACCGCCAAATCTGGTATTATAGAGCTATGAAATACTGATTGCCGAATCGCTTAAGAATTCGCGAAAGCAG
>JANMNK010000799.1:0-1624 GCA_031373875.1 Pirellulaceae bacterium
GCTAAGCATTTCGAAAACTCCCGCGAAGTCAAAAATTCCTGAACCGCTCTCAAACACAAGCGAACCCCTGACTCGCTCGAAACTCTCTGCCCCCACAAACCCCAACCCACAACCCCCAAAACAATGGGGTAGGGAGTGAGCTATCAGCGGGCCATCGTCAATCGTGGGCTTCGTGTTCATGACCACTCCGTGTTTATAAGCCAAAGTCCGCGGTCAGAAGAAGGGACATCTCGATCCTTTCTTAGAATGGTGCGGTTTCTTAATGTCTTCTTTCGCTCCGCGACAGAATCAAACAACGCTATTTTCTCGAAGCCAAAAGCGATACTTATTTGTCGCACGATGCTTAGATTCGCCCTCATCAACTGCCCTAAGGTTACTTCGTGAACAAACGCCCAGTCACCAAGCAATGTCGGGAATACGCATGCACCCCATGCGAAAGCTATTTTTCGCATCGCCCGTCGGCTGCAAATTCGTGTATGCTACTTGGTGTTCGAGTTTAGAATTCTTGGAGTGGATCAAGTATGGCGGTACGTGAAGACTTTCAGCGAGGAGTACGCTCCGCGCAGTTGGGGATTCTCGTCAACGCGCTACTTGTGGCCTCCAAGCTTGTTGCGGGCGTTGTTGGCAATTCCTATGCGCTGATCGCCGACGCAGTCGAATCGACTGCGGATATTGTCTCTTCGTTGATTGTTATGGCCGGTTTGCAGATTTCAAGTCGCGCGCCCGATGAGACTTATCCGTTTGGTTACGGGCGAGCCGAAACGCTTGCTGCGGCAGCGGTCGCGATGATGTTGATCGGAACCGCGATTGGGATATCGGTCGAAGCGATTCGAGAAATTTTCACACCGCACCATGCTCCCGCACCTTGGACACTGGCAGTTCTAGTTTCCGTGATCGTTATCAAGGGCATCGTTTCGAGGCGAGTAAAATCTACCGGGGACGCTATCGGCAGCGGCTCACTGAAAGCGGACGCTTGGCATCACATGAGCGACGCGCTCACCTCGGCAGCGGCGTTTATTGGGATTAGCATTTCGGTTTGGAATGGTCCAGGATGGGAAGCTGCCGATGATTGGGCTGCACTGTTCGCTTCGGTCATCATCATTGTCAATGGATTACTAATGTTTCGTAAAGCCGTCCATGACTTGATGGATCGGACGCCGGACACGGAAATCGTTCAAAAAATTCGAAACATTGCGGAGAGCGTTCCCGATGTTCTCGCGATTGAAAAGCTGATGGTGCGGAGGGCTGGGATGATGCTCTTTGTCGAAGTCCACGTTCAGGCTTCGCCGACGATGTCACTTGACGCGGCACACACACTCGGCGGAAAAGTTAAAGGGGCAATTCGCGGGGCGATGAAACAGGTTGAAGGCGTCCTAATCCACATGGAACCTTACTCGGAATCCATGTGATTTCGAATTCTAATCGATACTCGGTTTTACGTGGCAATCGATCAACGATGGGTCGATGCCATAGTAAAGCCGACAAGAGCAACGCTCATTCTTTCAGCCGAAATGGCCTCGCCTTGAATTTGGACCGGCAAAGTCAAGCGGATGTGGACCGCCGTGATGGGGAGGAAGAGTCATTTGCGGAGGCCGAGCTTTCGGTGTTAGGCCAAAATCGATTC
>JANMNK010001121.1:0-5553 GCA_031373875.1 Pirellulaceae bacterium
GTTAAGATCGCGAGGGCTGGCTTGCACGATCAATGAGTTGGTGCGATAGTCGGAAACAACGCGAACGCGGATTTCCAATCCCGTTGGTGCGGTCGTTGCCGCGCCGACTTGACCTTGCCCGGCAGCGCCTTGTCGTTCGACAAAGAAGCTCCGAACGGTTGTTTCGGCATCGACGCTCGAAGCATGTTTGAGTTTGAACACGCGAAGCGAGCTGCTGGGATCAAGCGGTTGGTCGAGTTTGGCAATCAGTTCCTTGATCGCGTCGACCGACTCTTTGCGACCAATCATCAACAGCGCGTTGGGTTGACCGAGAGCCGTGATGCTGACTTGACCTTGGCGAGCCGCCAGGACTTGGTCGTTAAGCTGCTGGAGGATCGCCGCTAGCGCTGTGCTATCAACATGTGCTAACATTACGACTTCGATCTCGGGTTGCGTCTCTTTGCTCTGCTTCTTGATTTGTTCGATGACTTCCATAACGCGTTGTACGTCGCGTTTGGAGCCACGAAGAATAACGATATCAAGGTCAGGTACAAATTCAATTTGCACATCGCCAAAGAGACCGCTCTCGGCCGCGGCATTCACTCCGTTTGCAAGGATACCAGTCGCTGTTTCGTCTTGAGCATTAGGATCATTGACTTGTTGTGTTTCGATAACCTGTTCATCGGGATTCAACGGATCTTGTGGGTTCTGGGGATCTTGGCCAGAAGCCGCTCGAACGAGACGCAATGCGCGTTCGATCTTATTTGGATCTGCTGGTGCGATAGAAACGATTCGAGTAGGGAAATCATCCGACGCTTTACCGTTGTCCAATGCTGCCACGACTTGTTGCCAAGCGTGAATGCTTGTTAGGGAACCTTGCAAAGTGATTTGATCATTGCGGCGATCGACTTGCAGGATTTCGACGATCTGATCGCCAACCATCATTCGGAATTGTGCGACTTCACCATTCCCGAGTGTGCTGACGGTCATTCGCGGTCCGGCGATCTTTTGAAGACTGTCTTCGATGTCGCGCCACGTGATGTTGCGGAGCTTGTAAGTTCGCTGTAGGTTTTGGCCCGCATTTGCGTTTTGGCCAGGCGTGCTTTGTTGAATTTCGCGTTTCAACGAGTCGATCACACGACCGATTTCTTGATGAACGTTCGGCGTAGCGAGAACCATGAGCTTGCCCGTGCCGGGTTCCGTATTGATTCGGACTGTCGGGTCCTTGGCATATTGAATCTGCAACTTGGCCGCGACAGGTCCCACCATCTCGCGTGGGAAATCGTATACCTGCAATTTGCTCTGCAGATTTGCATTGGGCGAATTTGACCGACCCACGGTGGGCGGAGCAGAATTACCAATGGGAGCAATGTTGAGCTGGGAAAAGCCAATGTCGGAAACCCCGAACATCCCTAACATGCTCAACGAGACGATCTGGCATCTTCGCGATAATCGCATTGCTTTGTCCTTCAAATTCGTCCGAGTCGGAAATAAAATGGGCAAGTATCTGCACAATCCCGCAACAAATACATTCCTGCAGCAATTACCTTGCGGCGACCAGCATTGGGTTTTCTGGTTGAAGACACGATGCAAAGAGCACAATGCCGGCGCAACCGTCTTAATGCGGATATTCGGGAACATCGTCACAATCGTTAGAGTCGCTTGACGAAAATCCATTACAAACCGAATTGATTGCATGGAGCCGCAGGGCTATCTAAAGCCCGAGGACCACAGAACTACTGGTTTTGGAGCCGTTTCCGAGAAGCTGCGAAGTTGTTGGACTCTTGCAGACGACGCGAAAAAAGTAGATTGGGGAAGAAATTAACCAACAAAAAGCGGTGAAAAGCGTCGCACGGGCCCGCTTTACCCCATTATGGTTTGACAGTCTCCGTCAGAACAATAAACTTAAGGTAGTCCGTGATACGAGTTGGTTCCGGCAGTGCCGCGGTGCATAGAACCCGCGGTGACTGACCTGCTTTCGCCGCTTGTTTGTCAAGTTTATCGCAACGTCTATTTCTGTATCACAATCCGGCGATTGGAAAAAATTATGTTTGGAATTTCAACAACAGAATTAATGATTCTTCTCGTAGTCGTGCTGGTAATTTTTGGTGGAGCACGGCTTCCTCAACTCATGCGCAACCTCGGCCGAAGTGCCGTTGAGTTCAAAAAAGGCATGAAAGATGACGGCGAATTGAATGATACAGAGCGCAAGCAAGACTCCTGATTGCTAGTGTTTCTCCAGAGTATTTTCATTCAAGTCCCGTTTTAATCCACATGGGTTTTGAGGCAGCATATGGGTGGTTTAGGCTACGGCGAAATGGTGATGTTCGGCATCGTCGCGCTATTGCTTTTCGGGGCAAGACTCCCTGAAGTCGCACGAACGTTGGGCGGCAGCTATCGCGAACTGAAAAAGTCGGTTGGGGAGTTTCAAAAAGAATTCCAAGCTATCGAGCGATACGAGCCTCCCAAGGCGAAATCGAATTCGACCGTTACCGACGAAACTCCTCGCGAAACGAGCGCTCCAAAATTCACGCCACCTCCGTCCGACGACGAGTAATTGTCAAGCGATCGGATTTCGACGCGGTGCCGTGATTACCGCCCGAAATAGAGCGATGCAAACAAGCTCTGTCTGCTATTCCGCGTTTGGCTTTTCGGCAATTGTCCACTTGCTAGGTACTGTCTCCAACCAAGCGGAAAACCAGGCCGGCAGACCCTCGTTCTCGGGAGCTTGGCCCATGATTTTGTAACTTCCCGAGCTCACAGCATTTATAAGGTGCAGCAAGTACCGGCTCCACAATTCTTGGAAATCCACGAACTGTTGATCGTCAAGTTGTTGCCATTCCAAGGCGACGCGTCCGCCTTGAGTTGAACGGGTAATGGGACACAATTTGCCAAGGTGCGCTGCGTACTTTTTACCACTTACAAATGCTCGGCGCAGTTTGCCAGATTCGGTGAATTGATATACCGGGTCTTCATCAAAGTAAATGCTCACACCGCCCGTTTTTCGCCGCCCTGCAAAGATTTGAAGGCGAGCGATTGCTGCGATTACTTCTTCCCCCGCAACAGGATCAGGATTAGCAACTGGCTCTGCAATAACCGTCGTTGTACTCGAGTCCAACGCGGCGATCTCAATCACGATTCGCATAGGCATTTGCACGGCTTGGCCAAGTAAATCTTCGCGATCACTTTCTTCAATTGCCATTGCATGCATTCTCCCGTTCGCGTTCGTACCGTAATTGTCAAGATTTACTGATTGTATCGATTTTGACGGTCGATACTTTGGCTTGGACGAGCTTTGTTTTGAGTCGATCGTTGCATGAAAGTAACCCATCGACTGAGCGCAAGGGAATGCGTTCGTCTTTGCGCAGGCAATCCTCGCGCTAATTTTCGCCGACTGCTTTTAAGAATGTATGGCATGTGCTGCCATCAACCTGTGACCGAGTAAGGATCATTGCCACTATGAAAAGTTTTAAAGTTTTGGCGGCACTCGTTTGTAGCGTGTCAGCATTTGCTTCGGGTTGTTGCACGATGCAACCAATTGGGCCGTGTGGCGGTTGTGGTACCGGCGGTCAGTTGCTGGGAATATGTGGCGTGCAACCTGACGATTGTGGCTCATGCGAAACAACCTCGTGCAGTTCAGGCCTTGCTTGTGGCAGCGGCTGTGGCGATGTTTATTATGGCGAACGAATCAATACTCCAGCCGTTTGCGATCCATGCGATTCGATGGGTGGTTACACCGGCGGAAGCTGCGGACCTTGCGGAACGCAGTTGCCGATTCTGAACCGTCTCGCTCGATTGTTCGCGCTGTCTCCGAACTCGGCCTGCGGCGGTTGCGGTCTAGACGACTGCAGTTCCTGTAGTGGCGGCGTCGACATGGGTGGTTACTCAAGCGGTGGAGGCTGCCAATCGTGTGCCGGAGGTGAAACGACTCATTTTCAACCTGCTGCAGAATCGCAGGGCCAGAGCTTGATGGTTGTCCCTAAGAAAGACGAACCCATCGCACCAGTGCCTGACTCGAGTGCATCCAACGCTCGACCAAAAAAGACTGGAGCTCGCTTGGCGTCGGCGACTTCCAATCGAATCTCGCCAGCCAAGCAAAAGCAGCTCGGCGGTCGCTAATATACTCCGCGCGGTCAGATTTGAGGTTTTGTGAGCGGCAAGGCGCTAGCCGCCGGTGCTGACCGAAAGCACAACTTAGTGGTCGCTAATATACTCCGCACGGTCAGATTTAAGGTTTTGTGAGCGGCAAGGCGCTAGCCGCCGGTGCTGACCGAATGCACAACCCGCGGCTAGCGCCTTGCGGCTCACTCAACAACACGTCCCTCACTCTGACCGCACGGCCTATAACTCGCCTTGTTAAGTTCCTGTTTCAAGCAAACATTCCAGTCAAAAAGCGTAGATTCAAGAAAATCATTTTCCTGTCGCCCGTGAACGCTGTCGCGCTGATTCGGCGGGGTTGACCGGACTGGCCCTAGCCCTTACCGTAAGTATGTTCAATCGCGTTTGCTCAGATGAAAATTCGGGCGGCTTGGTTGAGCAGTTTTTGCCAGAGTAAGAAACTGGGGCGTGGTGTAATTGGCAGCACGACGGATTCTGGCTCCGTTGGTTGGGGTTCAAGTCCCTGCGCCCCAGCTTCGTAAAATAACAGGCGGTCACTCACCATTGAGTGATCGCCTTTTTTTATTGACGAGATGGGCGTGCAGATCATGACGTTGGATCCAAATCCTAATCAGGCTCTTCCAGGTCCCATCCAATCTCCATCGCAACCTGCTAAACGCGATTGGGTTCGACTCGCTGCATTTATCGGCGTGCTCCTTCTGGTTCCGCTCATTCCGTTTGTACTTTATGCACAACAAATCGAATCCAATTCGCAGCAGTGGCTTGATCAGTTTTCTGCACATCCTACCGCGTTGGCGAGTGCCGGTTTTGCTCTTTTGGCATCCGACATATTCCTACCAATCCCAAGTAGCTTGGTCTGCACATGGCTTGGACAACGGCTGGGTTGGATGCAGGGTGCGGCCGTCAGTTGGGCTGGGCTGACTTGCGGTAACCTAATCGGACTAACGTTGGCAAGGTTGTTTGGCCATTGGTTCGTCTTGCGATTTGCAGACGCCAAGTCAGTTTCGCAATTTCAAATATGGGCAGAACGATACGGTGCTTGGCTGATCGTACTTTCGCGACCTTTGCCGCTGGTCTCCGAAGCTGTCTTGCTGGGTCTTGGTATTTCCAGCTCAATACGATGGCACTGGATCGGACTTGTGATCCTATGCAATTTGTTCATGGCCATCGGATGGACCGGACTTGGTGTCGTTGGACAGCTAGCTTCGATGGAATGGTTGGCCAATGCTATCAGCGTCACGTTACCAATTGCAATGCTGTTGTTATGGCGATGGTTCCATTCAGAAAAACAATAGACCGTCGACTATTCGCGAGCAATTTGTAGTGAGTCGAAACGAGCAAGTTGAATCAAACGAAAACGCGACGGTTATAGACGATCCATTCGGCAATCAACAACAAGAACCCAATGGCAATCAGCCAACGCCAAAATTCGGAACGACCGCGAGTGACGGCTTT
>JANMNK010000848.1:0-6927 GCA_031373875.1 Pirellulaceae bacterium
GCCGAAACCAGGAATGTACTTGGTCAAAATTTCGAGCGCGTTGGATTTCTCTTTGGACATGAATTGGGCAATCTTGCATTAAGAACGAGAAGCGGCAACGGCCGGGGATGACGCGATGCTGGGAGCTTGCGGGTATCGAAAAAGTTCCGGCGCTATCTTTTTCAAATACTCCGCGGTCTTTTCTACCGCGAACATAATCTGCTCTTTGGAATGCGTGCAGTTGATAAAGAATCGCAATCGCGCGGCCGATTCCTCGACTGCGGGATACAGAATCGGCAATACGTTCACACTGGCTTTGTAGAGCATGTGCGACAACTGGAGAGCATGCATCGAGTTGCCGATGATGATCGGAACGACAGGCGTGTCGTGGCTGTGTCCAGTGTTCAGTCCACGTTTTCTCGCTTCGGACAGAAACAGAGCCGACATCTCACGCAATCGTTCAACACGCTCGGGTTGACGCGACAGCACTTCTACGGACTTGAGGGCGGCAGCCGTGTTTGGCGGGGACAGACCGACGCTGAACACAAATCCTGGTGCGGTGTATTTGAGGTTCTCGACCAAGCTCTTGCTGCCAGCGATGTATCCACCACAGGAGCCAAACGACTTGCTGAGCGTACCCATCCATACGTCGACCTCGCGCGGATCCACGCCAAAGTGTTCGCCAATTCCTCGACCCGTTTTGCCCATCGTTCCGATTGAGTGGGCTTCGTCGACCATCAGCCAGCATTTGTGTTTTTTCTTGACTTCGATGAACTTAGGCAGCTCGGGATAATCCCCGTCCATGCTATAGACGCCTTCGACAATCACCAGCACGCGTCGATGCTTGCGACGGAGTTGCGTTAGGGCTTCGTCTAAAGCTTGCCAATCGTTATGCGGGAAAGGTCGTCGACGAGCGCCGCTCAAAATCGCACCTTGCACGATGCTGTTGTGCGAGAGCGCGTCGTGCAATATCAAGTCACCAGGACCCACCATGTGGCCTATGACCGTTTCATTCGTGGAATGTCCACCGACTAAGACCACGGAATCCTCTGCCCCAACCCAGTTGGCAAGCGCCATTTCTAACTTGCGATGGATGTCCTTTTCGCCCGCAACGAGTCGCGAAGCGGAAACGCTGGTCCCGTATTTCTTAACGGCATTCACGACAGCATCGGAAACTTCTTGATCGCCGCTCATGCCCAAGTAGTTGTAGCTGGCAAAGCTGATCATTTCGCGACCATCGATCATCGTCGTATCGCGCGTGATGCCTTGGTGAGCCGAGAAATATGGATTCGGTAGACCGCTCAACTCAAACTGCACCATGGTTTGTTTAAGGCGGCGGTACTCGGGAAGTTTATCGAATTCATAGTCTTCTGGGCCGATTGTTCGTTCAAGCTCTTCGGTCGTGCCCAAATCCAAAGCTGCGGAGGTTTGCATTCGGTCTTTGCCGAAGTGGGTTTCGAGCGCTTCGGCGACTTCGCGAACCGTTTCAATCTCTTGCAAGACTTCTTCGGGGAATCGTCCGCCAAAGGCACTTTCCAACATGTGCGAGATCTGCAATCGTTCCAAACTATCAAGTCCCAAGTCCAGGACGATGTTGGTGTCGAGTTCAAGCGACTTGGCCCGCTCTTGTGCGACAGTCTTGATGGCTTTCTTGACAAGCTCGACAATTTGCGGATTGGGGTCTTTCGATTTTTTTCCGATTTTCGGCGTATAGCGTCCCGAGCCTCCACTGCCATCGAACACTGCGGCAGCAATCATCGGGGCTTGTTCGTAGAGTCCTTCTTGCCAGCTTTCCCATTTGGCGACGATCTTAAGATTGCCGTCTAAGTAATCGCGCAGGCAAGCGTGCCGCTGGATTTTTCCACTTGAGGTTTTTGGCAATGAGCCGAAGCGCACCAAGTACACTGCATCCGGAGGCAGTTCGTGAACTTGGGTAACGCTGCGGCGAATCGTGTGAATGACAGGCTCCCAATCGTCCTCCAAGCTTCGTTGAACTTCGACGGCAATGATCAGTTTTTCACGACCTGTTGTTGAGTCGGCAAAAGCGGCGGCGGCACAAGACGGAATCGACTCGTGACACTCTTCGACTGTTTGCTCGATGTCTTGTGGATAACGATTGACGCCGCGAACGATAATCAGATCTTTGACACGGCCAGCGATGAACAATTGACCTTTGTCGAAAAATCCTAAGTCGCCTGTTCGCAGGAAAGGCCCTCGTCCGTCACTCAGCCGACCACCGAAGGTCGATTGCGTCTCTTCAGCTTTCTCCCAATAACCGAGGCCCACGCTGGGGCTTTGCACCCAAATTTCGCCGATTCGTCCTTCGGGCAGATCTTGATAAGTATCCAGATCGACGATGCAAATGGTCTCGCCGGGCAGTACCGTGCCGCAGCCGACGAGCTGCCGAACATGATCGCTGTCTTCGGTGGCTGACGCAACGACACGAGCATCAAGCTGTCGTGAATCAAACGTTTCGACAACTGGCAATTCACGAGCAGGACCGCCGGTAACGATCAACGTTGTTTCAGCCATACCGTAACACGGAAAATGAGCTTTGTGGGTAAATCCAACGCAACCAAATTTTTCGGAGAATTGAGCGAGAGTCGAAGCGCGGACGGGTTCCGCACCGTTGAACGCAACTTCCCAACTAGAAAGGTCGAGACCTTGCATCTCTTCGTCGGTAACTTTATCGACGCACAACTGATAGGCAAAGTTGGGACCGCCCGTCGTGGTAACCCGGTAATTTGAAATCATGCGAAGCCAGCGAACAGGCTTTTGCAAAAATGACATCGGACTCATCAAGACCGTGGAGCGACCAAGATACAGTGGATTCAAAATACCGCCGATCAATCCCATGTCGTGATAAGCTGGCAACCAACTGGCGCCTTTGACTTGGCGATGATGACCGAATGCGACCGTTATGAGTTCGGCGTTTCGAATGAGATTTGCGTGACTAAGCATCACGCCCTTCGGTCTTCCTGTCGAACCCGACGTGTATTGCAATACCGCTAAGTGACTGGGGTCAATCGCTACTGGATTGAATTGGGAAGCTTGTTGTTTGTCGGTACTGTCAGTTGTGATCAGTTGCATTTTGCCGACACGCAATTGCTCCTCTTCGCTTTCGATGAGCTGGCGGCTGTTGTCCACGGACAAAATAAAAGTAGCTTGGCAATCGGCTGCGATTCCGGCGATGCGGGAACCGCGTTTATTGCGTCGTGGTGGGAAGGCTGGCACGGCAATGCAACCGGCGTACAGGCACCCGAAAAAACCGACAACGAATTCTAGGCCGGGGGGGAACATCAAAATCCCACGATCACCCGGTTCGGCAAATCGTTGAATTTCAGCCGCTACGGCTCGAGCGCGCAAATCTAGCTCGGCGTAGGTCAGCTTTTCTTCTGATCCTTCGTCGCCATCAGTAAAATAGAGGGCCACATCATTGGGAATGTGTTTCACCCAATACCGGATTACATCAACCAAACCCGTGCGAGGTGGGTCGTACGGAGCCATGTATCGCGTTAAATCAAGCACAAATTCCCTCGCGCTTTCGACGAATAAAAACCAAAATCACATTGTTGGCTTTGGGTCGGAAAGTTAATTGTTTGAAACTTAACAGAATCGGCTAATTCGAAAAGGTAAATTTCAAGGTTCGACCGAAACCTTACGAATGCGAACCGCAACTAAGCCGACTTGTCGACTTAGATTCTCCAAAAACATCCTAAATTAGCGTAATCTTTGCGATCCAGTTCATGCAAGCCGATCAGTCGGGCTAATTTCCCTTGAAAAGGTCGGTATTCGGTCCCTTTTCTTCCATTCCTTCACTGTCTTGTTTTTCGTCAGAACGTGGCTTGACCATCTTACTAATCGTCGAAAACCAACCTTGTTTCTGCTTTCTTAATCTTCCACGGCGATTTGTTTGCCAAATCTGCCTATTTTCGACCTCCAAAGCGGTCAGCCAGCCTCCTCCAAAACAATACGTATCGATGCAAACTAAATGACCATAATCAGCGATTTTACCCCACAACTGTGGAGTATGGCCGCAAAACGCCGTTTTGTCATTAATGTGTGGACCGGGCGGAGAAGGACCAAGATGCTCCCAGTAAAGAATTTCGGCTGGCAGTTCGGCTAGCGGAGTTATTGGGTCGTAATTCGCATGAACAAAGAAATATTTGTCCGTCTCGTAGTACGGCAAACAGGTCCTAAAAAAATCGATGTGCGACTGTGGGATAAGCTCAATTCCGCCGTAGCTATCTAATGTTTCTTGTCCGCCAATTAACTTCCAAGTCTCCAAATCGCATGTTTGGTCAAGACAGGCCAGCAAAACGATTTCGTGATTGCCTAACAAGAATACGCATTGGCATTGGGATCGTAATTCAACCAGCGTCTCGATCACAGCTTTCGAATCCGGCCCTCGATCGACGTAGTCCCCTAAGAAGATGAGTTGGTCTTCTTGTTTTGGCGCAACATGCTTGAGCAGAGCATTCAATGCCACACTACAACCATGAATGTCACCGATAGCAATAGTTCGCAAAGGAGTATACCGCTAATTGCAGTTGGGGTTGTTTGGAATACTGTTGCGGGGAACACCTTGGGAGATGATGTCTCGGCCAACTTTGTTCATCAATACTTGCCAAATCTCGTTGCAGGGTCCAAAAAGTTCATCGGCAGTGATCTCGGCAACCAACCAACCTCCGGCCGCGAGTTCATCATCCAATTGCCCAGGGCCCCAACCTGAATAGCCGGCGAAGACGCGCACTCTCACATTAGATTCTTTGGCGAGCTGCACGAGATGCGATTCGCTTGAACTGAGATACACACCGGGGACGCAAGTGATATCGCCGAGTTCTTCGTTGTCGTGTAGTGCCAATATCGGACCCTCGACAGGTCCGCCATGAAATATCAGCAACTCTTGCGAGCAATCGATATGGCAAAGCTCTTGAAGAATCGGATTCAATTTCTGATCGGTTGGTCGATTGATCAGCACTCCAAAGGCTTCTGATTCGTCATGCCGCACGATAAAGACGACCGAACGAAAAAAATTTGGGTCTTCCAAATAGGGCGACGCAATCAAGCACTTGCCTTCGATGCTGTTCATGATTGATCGCGCTTTTGTTGAAGCGTTTCAAAGTCCGTTGAAATTCGAAACCGTCACCTACTGGACGAGACTCAATGGCTGGGGCGATACGTTTCTCGCCATTCACAGCCTGCCCAAGACCATCCTACTCCGAAGCCAACAAGCATGGAAAGCTGATCGGGCCGAATTTCCTTGGACTGCCGCATTTCGCTGATCAAGATTGGCAGGGTGCTCGAGACGGTATTACCGCAATGTTTTAATCGGATGGGCATCTTGGCGGTATCGATTCCAATCGCTTCGCGAAGCTGTACTAGCATCTTGGCAGTAGCTTGATGCATGAGTAGATGATCGTAATCATCCAGTTTGCGATCGGTGGCCGACAAGACTTGACCGATGAGTTTTGGGACAGCATCGACGGTGAAGTTGATGAGACTAGGTCCGTCCATGTATAGACGACTGGTCCAGCGTTTGCGATGCCGCGGTCGGATTGCGTCTTCTTGAGCGCGTGCGCCACCGTCCGCAACTATCAGCGTATCAGCGCCACTACCATCCGTGCCGAAACGAAAACCAGTTAAGCTTTTCTCGTCCGAAGCGGAAACCAAAGTGGCGGCAGCCGCATCGCCAAATATTGTCCTTAACGACCGATCGTCGGGCGAAATATATTTCGAGTAGGTTTCACTCGTCAGGAAGAGGATATTTCGCGCTTGCCCGCTCTGAATCAAACCTTCACAAAGCGACAGTCCGTAGATGTATCCCGAGCACCCAAGATTGAAGTCCAGTGCGCCTGCACGCGTCGGGATCCCCAATCGATCTTGAATCAAGCATGCCGTCGTGGGTAATGGATAATCAGGCGTCTGGGTACACAACAGGATGAAATCGATGTCGCTGGGAAGGATACCGTTTACTGAAAATAATTTCCGCGCTGCCGCGACTGCCAAATCGGAGGCTGTTTCGCGAGGTGCCGCAATGTATCGAGAAGCGATTCCCGTTTTCTGCTCGATCAGCGGCAAATCCCAATCAGGAAATTCGCCCTGAAGCGATTCATTCGTTTCGCAACGCTCGGGAAAGTGAACGGCTATGGGTCCAATATTGGCAAACGGCACAGACGGATATCCAGTTTTGGGCTATTTCAAATCGCAGAGCGTTGCGTGGGCATCGCGGTGACATGCTCAATGTCCGCAACAAACGCACAATACAATAGTCATTTGAACGTGCTGCGCAAAGCCAATGCCCGCACATTCTTCAGGCCATTTTCAAGTCCGCAGGCTTCCGAACTCATGCTTTGTCCCCCAAGAAAACCCAGGAAATGCCGTGACACGGATAGTCGACTTAGCGGAATTCCTAAACCCTTGATTTCCAGCTCTTTACGCTTTAAGAGTAGGAACATCAACTGTTTCATGGCCGAGACCGCTTCACTTTTCTTGTTTTGACCTTACCCTTGAAGGATTACATTGGCCAGTGAATTGGGAGATAACGGAATGCCTCATTCGTTTGTGATTTTTGGCGCGTCAGGCGACTTGACTAGTAGGAAACTGATTCCCGCGCTTTATCGACTTTTCCTTAGGCGAAAACTGCCCAAGGACTCACGAATTATTGGAGTTGCTCGAAGCCCCTTTACGTCGGAGACGTGGCGCGCGGAACTTAGCAAGTCCGCTCAGGAATTCATAAAAAAAAATTTAGAACCCGAATCCTGGAACAAATTCTTGCAATTAGTCCACTATCAACCCGGCGATGTTTCTGAACCCAGTGACTTCGAGCGACTTGGCGATTTTCTGCGTCAATTAGAAGGCAACCAGCCGAGCAATCGCATCTACTATCTCTCGACAATGCCCCAGTTGTACGCTCAAGCCGCCGAGCAATTAGGCTGCGCGGGGTTG
>JANMNK010000856.1:0-3783 GCA_031373875.1 Pirellulaceae bacterium
ACGGCATCCGATACGGAAATCGCGCCTACCGTCATTCCTGACTTAATTACCGAGATGCAAAAGGCCGCGGAGGATGATCCGAAACAAGTCATATCCAGTTTGGTCGTTCTGGGGCAGGACTTGGTTGAACAATTTCGCCAATCCAAAGATGTTAAAGTCCAAACAAAATTGGGAGGCTTAATTGTCCTGCTCATGGACCGTGCCGTAGAAGCGTCCGAAGCCGTTGATATTCTCGAATGGGTAGGGAAAACGCTACTCACCTTGGCAACAGAATCAAAAGCCATTTCCGTAGTATCCCTGCCAATGGCAATAACGGCTGAGAAGGCGATCAAGAAGATCCTGGACTTATCAGCAAAAGATGCCAATTTGTTGGATGCCAAGAAAAAGGAACAGCTCGAGATTCTGCAGGCGTTGGCGGCGAAAAATCGCGGCGATTTCAAGGAAGCAATTGCACTGCTGACCGGGATTCTCAAGAAGAACAATGCTATGTTCTTGGCGCAAATAGAAGCCGCACGGACATTCCAAAGCTGGGGCGAAGTTGCAAAATCAGCAGACCATTACAAGTCGGCCATGCTGGGAACGGAGCCGGACGCCAAGCGAAACAATACGGTGTGGGGATGGGGACGAATTTCACAAAGACTAGCTCAGCAGCCCAATCTTCAAGAGTTTTTTTTTGAAAGCCGTTACAATCTTGCTGAATGTCGATATCAAACTGGTGTCCTAGCCAACGATCCTCAAGAGCGTCAGAAAATCATTCAGAAGGCCCATGATGATATCAAAACAACCGCTTTGAATTTCCCGTTGCTAGGTGGTAAAGTTTGGCAAGATAAGTTCGATCAACTGCTTCGCAGAATTCAACGAGATCTGAAAAAAGAAGAAGTTGGCATTCAAGAGTTTAAGAAGGATAAATGAAGCTGGTAACGAGACAGTTGAGAACGAGTCGGAGTATTGTGAAATTGGGCTCGATCACGAATAGGGTCAAAAAAATATAAAAGTATGTTCAACAAGATCCATGTTGATGATGAATACTCGATGGCATCGTGTTGAACTTTTTAGACATCTCAAAGGGGAGTTCTTTGTCGCATGACTGGGAATCGTAAGTCGTACTCGAAAATTGTATTGAGCGTTTTTAGCACGCTAATGACGTTTGGTGCATCGGTCGTTGCTGAAGACCGAATATTTCCGTCGGCAGGGGGCAGGGTTTCCGGCAAAATTACGGAGGCGACCAAAGACAACATTATTATTGAAACAAATGGCAAGACGCAGAAATTTGCGCCGAACGATGTCGTTCGCATTCAATTCGATGGTGAACCACAACCGCTCGCGCGGGCTAAGGAATTTGTTTCTAACGGGCAGCTTGAGCCCGCGATGCTTGAAATCAAGAAAGTCGACGCGGCCAGTTTGATGACCGATGACCATAAACGGGAATTCGCATACTACAAATGGTTTATCGAAGGTCGTTTAGCCTTGATCGGCAAAGGCGATGCAGCGGGAGCTGTTAAGGGCCTACTGGCTTTTGCAAAAGAGAATCCGCAAACATTCCACTTTTATGAGATGACGGAAAATTTGGGAAATCTAGCCAGCACTCTTGGTAATTTCGATCGCGCTGCTGTTTACTATGCGGCTTTAGCTAAATCACCCGTTCGCGAAGTACAAGTGCGTGGAAAATACCTGGAAGGTCGATCGCTGTTGACGCAACAAAAGGTTGCAGAGGCCAAGAAAGCTTTCTCCGATGTTTCGGGCGTCTCAGGGGACTCGCCGGCAATTGCCCGAACTAAGAAGTTGGCGGTGGTCGCCCTGGCACGTTGCGAAGCCATCAGCGGAGACGCGCCTGCGGCAGTAGAATCGCTTAAGAAATTGGTGAAGGAAAACGACTCCACCGACGGAGAGCTTTTTGCAAATATTTACAATGCTCAGGGTGAATGTTTGGCAAAGATGGAGCAAAATGAAGGCGCCGTTCTTGCTTTCCTGCACACCGATTTGCTCTTTTCTAATCAGCCCGACAGCCACGCTGAAGCTTTGTATCATCTATCAAGTCTTTGGACAAAGTTGGGCGAACCGCAACGGGCTGCAGACGCCAAAGCTCGACTGTTGAGTTTGTACGCGGGTTCTTCGTGGGCAAAGAAATAATTTCCTGAATGCACTTTTTTTAAAAATACCTGTTACTCGTATCGCAACTGATCAAAATCAAGGGAATCGCATTCCTAATATCACTCTGGAGTCTCACATGAATTTGGTTCGTCAATCTTCTGGCCGTATGATCCTCAACCGCTTCCTCATCATTTTGAGTCTAGCCGCGATAACGATCGGAGCCGTGGTCGTGCAATCCACACACGCTCAAGAAAACAAAGCCGCACGTGCCGAGAATGCTCCTCAAGCCCCCGACAATTTGCTTGCTGCAACTTACGAAGGCTTGGGGCCGATGTACACAGTCATTTTCCTTTTAATGTCCTTCTGGTTGGTTTCAATCTTGGTAATGAACATTTTGTCAATTCGGCGAGAGAACATTTGCCCGACCGAACTAATAGAAAATGTCGAAAAAAGCCTTTCCGAAAATAACACTCAAGGCGCAGTCGAAATGATTCAAAGCGACGAATCGCTTTTGGCACAAATCGTATCTGCAGGCCTTGGGAAACTGGAAAAAGGTCATGACCATGCCCTCGAAGCAATGCAAAAAACCGGTGAAGAAGAAGTTATGAAAATCGAACATCGGCTGGGGATGATGGCGCTAATCGGCAACACAGCTCCCATGGTTGGTTTGCTCGGAACCGTGCAAGGGATGGTGGCGACGTTCTCGGAGATTGCCAAGCGAACAACAACGCCTCCGCCAAACGTTTTGGCAAAGGGTATTTCAATGGCGCTTTACACGACACTCGTTGGGCTGATTTTGGCCATTCCAGCTATCATGCTCTACAACATGATTCGAAATCGATTCCAACGACTTGTCATGCAAGCTGGGAATGCAAGTGAAGAATTACTTGAGAAGTTTGAATAGTTAGCGCGCGATGGTGCGACATGGGATTGGTGCTATCGAATTGGTCGTGTTTCGGCCGACAAGACTTTCTAGAGTAAGGCCAGTGTGATGTTGAAGCGAAAAAAAATGGATACCAAAGTCGCCGATGGCGACATGACGTCGATGATCGATATGGTGTTTCAGTTGATTGCTTTTTTTACGGTCCTCATCAACTTTGCACAGGATGAACAAAACGATCGCGTAACGTTGCCCGAAAGCGAACTCGCGCGACCTGCTGAAGTGCCTCTTGAATTCCCAATTACGATTCACTTGATGAGCGACGGGAATGTCGAGTTAGGTGGCGTTCCAACAAGCATTGAGGGGATCGGGGCTCTTCTAAACATTGAGGTTCAGCTTTTGAAGAATAAGGACAAAACCGCAGCGGATGCGAATATCATTATTCGCGCACACCGTGACATGTCCGGAGGTCGGGTTCAAGATCTAATCAAAAAGTGTCAAGAAATGGGTTTTGAGAAATTCGCTTTGCGTGTAAAAGAACTGGCCGGCTAAATTGAAGTTCGACTATGAAATAGAGGAATCGCGATGGAAATAAAGAAACCACCAGAAGGTGCCGTCAAAGCAGAACTTCAAATGACGTCGCTCATCGATGTCGTGTTCTTGCTACTGATATTCTTCGTTACAACTTTCAAGATTGCCGCTCAAGAAGGCGACTTTAACGTCAAGATGCCCCTCGCTAATTCAGGAGGAGGACCTCCACCTGACCCGACTGACTTGCCGGTCAAACTGCGACTCAAAGCGGATGCAACTGG
>JANMNK010000859.1:0-2706 GCA_031373875.1 Pirellulaceae bacterium
GGTCGTCGAGCGCGGGGGCGGCCGCGTCGTGATCGTGCCCCTCGTGCCGGGGCACTCGTCGTCCAAGATCGCCGCGTCCAGGTCTGGGATCTGTTTAATGAACCCGACAATCCCAATCGCAACTCCTATGGAGTCGAAGGCACAAAAACCGAATTGGACGAAAAAGTGAAAGAAGATATGGCGACGCTCTTGCTCCCAAAACTGTTCGCTTGGGCTCGTGAAATGAATCCAAGCCAACCAATAACGGCAGGAATATGGCGAGGCGACTGGGCCACGCATGAAAAGATGGCTTCCTACAACAAGATCATGGTCGACGAGTCCGATATTATCAGTTACCACTGTTATGATCGGCCCAATGACATGAAAACCCGAATCGATCAGTTGCGACGCTTCAATAGACCGATTCTATGCACCGAATACATGGCTCGCGGAAACGGTAGCTACTTTGATCCTATCTTAGGGTTGCTCAAGACGGAAAAAGTTGCTGCATACAATTGGGGTTTCGTCGACGGTAAATCGCAGACAATTTATCCTTGGGATACTTGGCAAAAGAAATACACCGGTCGACCCGAACTTTGGTTTCACGATATTTTCACGACGGACGGCAAACCGTATCGCCAACCCGAGGTCGACTACATTAGATCGCAGACCAAAAAATAATCCGAGCCGAACCCGCCTGGCTTTCGGAATCCTTAACAACCGTTCGTTCCTAGCGGACAAGCGACTTGATTTGAATCCCAGCAGCACCACAAACAGTTCGTATTCGAGCTGCGATATCGGGCGCTGAGAGATTATCCCCGTGGATGCAAACCGTCTCCGGCTGAATTCGGATTTCGCAACCATCGATGGTTGTAACTCGCTGATCGAGAATCATCCTTACCAGCCGAGAGGCGATTTCGTCTTCATTGTGCAACAGAGCATCTGGACGCTCTCTCGATACAAGTGTGCCATCGGCGTTATAAGTGCGGTCGGCAAAAATCTCGCTTGCAGTCCGAAGTCCCAATTTC
Organism: Pirellulaceae bacterium; assembly: GCA_031373875.1. Taxonomy (GTDB): domain Bacteria; phylum Planctomycetota; class Planctomycetia; order Pirellulales; family Pirellulaceae; genus JANMGV01. Next base: position 1,008 of record JANMNK010000859.1, read on the forward strand.
TGGCCAGCCTGAATCAGGCAACTTCCAGCTAATCCCATCAAGACGCAGCTTCGATCCCAATCGGCAACCGTCTGCGCGATAGTTCGCGCGACGTCTATATCGATCGCAGCTAAGTTGTAGAGCGCTCCATGTGGTTTGACATGGCATAGCCGGCCGCCTTCCGATTGAACGATTGCGCCACAGACACCAATTTGGTAGAGCACCATTTCTCGCAGTTCGTCCAGCGGCATCACCATGGGGCGACGCCCAAATCCCGCTCGATCCGCATAGCCTGGATGTGCACCGATCGCAACGTCGTGTGCCTTTGCTAATACCGCGATTTCGCGAATTCGCTGCGGGCTGCCCGCATGGAATCCACATGCGACATTGACTGATGTTACAAGCGGCAAAATACGTGTGTCTACAGCGAGACCTTCAGCACCTTCTAATTCGCCTAAGTCGCAATTCAAGTCAATTGAGTGCATTACGGAATGATCCCGTCTATCCAGAGTTCAATCGTATTGGTTATCTGCTTGACCAGTTTTCGCTGTGCATACAATTTCTCATGTGCCGAGGCTACCGATATAGGAGAAAAGTTCAACGTCTGCCCAGGTCGGATTTGAGCAGCTAACGGCAGATCCACCGACGCGATATGAGCGATGCGAGGATAACCGCCCGTTGGCGCTCCGTCGGACATGATCATTATTGGGTCGCCATCGGCAGGCAGTTGAATCGTCCCAATGGTAATGCTTTCGGATAACAGTTCTCGCGAAGACAATGACTTCAGTTTTGGTCCGTTCAGCCGATATCCCATTCGGTCGGAAGACGCGGCGACTTGAAAAGTATCCGCAAACAGCGCATTCTGTGAGGAGTCCTCTAGTTCGTGAAAGTGCATTCCTGGAATGACTTGCAATCGAACAGTTCCTTCTGTCGGCGGATCGAATCCGCGGACAAACCAACGAGGCGCTGCGAGGCTCTTGGACGAGTCATCAAATCGTAGCAGCCGTCGCTTGATATTGTTGGCTTTGGCAGGAGCAGATCCAATCGGCAGCAGATCTCCCGTCTTGATCACTCTACCTTGGAATCCTCCGACTCCGGCTCGCAAGTAGGTGGATCGACTGTGCATTATTATTGGTACATCGACACCACCAGCCACTGCAACGTAGGCTCGAAATCCTTCGCGAGCGGTTCCGAATCGCAATCGACCTTCCGAACGAATCAGAACCGGACGATTCTGCGGGACACTGAAGTTGGCATTATTCTTGTCGACAAACAGCGGGTTCATGTCCGCTCCGCAGATTGCAACGAGAGTGTCGGCGGAAACCTCCAACGTATCGCCCGAGCACGTCATTTCAAGTGCCGCAGCGCCAGCGTCGTTACCCACCAACAGATTGGCAATTTCATACGACAATAAATCCATTGCACCCGAGACGACGACACCAAGATGGCGCAAATGGAGACGCCCGCCGTCCTGAACGGTTGTGGAAATCCCGGCTTTCGCGACTCGAATCGTACTCATGTTCGCGCATGCCAGTCGCAAAATTCTTGACGTGTGATCGGTACGAAACGCACCCTGTCCCCGGCTTGAAGCAAGCAAGGCGGATCTAGTTCTGGCAAGAACAAACGCTGTGGCGTTCGACCAATAATCTGCCAACCGCCCGGTGTAGCCAACGAATATATTCCCGTTTGTTTGCCGCCGATTGCGACCGATCCGGCAGGC
>JANMNK010000864.1:0-7246 GCA_031373875.1 Pirellulaceae bacterium
TTCTTGGTAGCATCAAGCACTGGACTGGCGGGAATGGCATTTCGTACTCCAGCTCCTGCTGCAACAAGTACGTCAGAATCTCCGGTGGGCGGCAATGCGGACGGTGGCCAAGCTAAATCGACGATTTTATTTTTCTTGAGCGGCGGCGCTTCACACATCGATATGTGGGACATGAAACCCAAAGCTCCGGCGGAATATCGTGGCCCGTTTCAACCAATTGTCACATCCGCTCCCGGTGTTTCGCTTTGCGAACATCTACCGTTGCTTGCCAAGCAAGCTCATCATCTGGCTCTAGTCAACAGTGTCGGTGGAACGGTCAGCACCAACGATCATCACGCTGGCTATTACTACAACTTAACGGGCCATGTCCCCGATCCAACTTTCCTATCGCTTGGAAATAACCGAACACCTTATCCCGACGATTGGCCGTGCATGGGTGCCGTCGTTGCTGCAAAACGCCCGCAGCATCCTACGTTACCGAATTTTATTACGTTACCGCAAAAGGAAGGCGCGCCGGCATTTACACGACCGGGGCAGTTTGCGGCGCGCATCGGCGTAGAATTCGAACCGTTGTACGTCGAAGGCAATTCGAAGGAGCCACTCAAATTTCACGTGCCTTCGCTAATGCTTCAAGAGGGCACAACCGCCGCGCGATTGTTGCAAAGGCATTCCTTGCTGCGCGATCTTGATTCGGCCCGGCGACAATTCGACGAATTTGCCATTACAAAAACTTGGACTTCCCAGCAGGAACGTGCAATATCGCTTTTAATGTCGGCAAGTACTACCGAAGCCTTCGATGTTTGTCGCGAGCCTCCGGCAATTCGTGAGCGATATGGAGAAAATGTAAACGGGATGAGTTTGCTCGCTGCACGTAGGCTTGTACAAGCAGGCGTGCCCTTTATCACGGTATTCTGGCGAGGCGATGTTGATCGACTTGATAAAAAATGCGCCAGCGGCGGCGGATGGGATACGCACGGCAATAACTTTACATGCTTGAAAGACGACCTGTTGCCGGAATTCGATCGTGCGTTTTCGGCCTTGATTGAAGATCTCGCGAATCAAGGACTACTGGATTCGACATTACTGCTTGTAACCAGCGAAATGGGGCGAAAACCCAAAATCGGTGATCCTCGCAGTGGCGGAGTATCCGGTGCGGGCCGCGATCATTGGACGCATTGCTTGACCGATGTTTTAGCGGGTGGGGGAATTCGGGGAGGTCAGACCTACGGTTCGAGCGATCGATTTGCCGAGTACCCAGCGAATAAGCCCGTCACTCCAGCCGACATTACCAAGACCGTTTATCACGCGATGGGAATCCAGAATCTCGAAGCGACCGATAATCAGAATCGACCATATAATCTGCTCGCCGAAGGCCGTCCGATTCGCGAGTTATTTTGAGTCCGATCAACGGGGGCAGTTTGAGATCTCGTTCCGGGCTGCTTTGCTATAAAGAAACATCAATCGCAAAATTTTTTCCAAGGCAGTATGAGACATGGAACGCACGAACCCAGGAACTTGGAGTAGTCGGTGCTTGATTTGGTTCTTTACGGTGTTGTTAACATCGCTGTTTTATTGGTTGTTGAATTTCATCATCGCAGATATTGGCAGTATTCCTGGGCCGGATATCCAAGCGATTGAAACTCGTTACGTAGACCAGACGACAATTGCGAATTGGAACAAGATCCAGGACGATCTTGAAAAGACGAAGCGTCAAATAGCCGAGGAAAAGTCGCGTCAAACGACTTTACGGGACAGTACCGACAACTCCCAGAAGACGATGAACCAGCTTCTTGAGTTTCAAAAGTTGAATCTTACCCAGGGCACTGCACCGAATGACCAAGAACGGGCAGCCATTGTCGAAAGCGAGCAACTGTTCCTCGATAATCAACGCGAATATCAACGACTCAATCAAAAGGTTTCACAGCTTGAAGAAGACGTGCGCCAGCGCGAGCTAGAGAAAGAGACGATTCAAGCAACATTAGCTGAACAGCGGGCACCAGCCGACGCCGAATACCGCCGCCTTTGGTAAAAACACAATTTGCTGGTCGCCATGTGGAAACTTTCTGTTCTCTTGCCGCTCTTGCTACTCGCGTTTTTGCTGTACATCAAATTCAGAATAGGCCCATATTGGGCACTTATCTACTCTTTTGGAATAGCTGTCGTCATCAAAGTTGCGTTAGTCATGCACGAGTATTTCCCAGCGAGATATTTCAAGTACATCATGATAGGTACGCTGCTTTTAGTGACGCTCCGAATCTTGATTTATTTGCTCTCGTCGGTCGCCCACCCCAAGAGGACGTGGCTGTTGAAACAGTATCGCGAAGCTTACGAATCTTTTCTGTGCCCCATATGCGAACACCCGATTCGGCGCGGTCCGCTGAAATACATGTCATGGACCAAACGATCGCTTCGCCGCATATCTATCCCAAGCGGAGCCGAAACGCCGGATGAGCCGTACACATGCCCTGCATGCACAACCCAACTGTTTGTTCCTTGCGCGAAATGTGGTGCAATTCGGCATGCGTTACTGCCCGCCTGCACGAAATGTGGCGCGGAGATTGCCATAGCGAACACGGATTCAAAACATTAATAAGTTCTGAATCGTGTTCGAACGCTGCTAATCAAGTTGACTTTTCGCAAAGACCATCTTGGCTTTATGTAGTTCGACGCGTTGACGAATCTCTTCTACAATTGCTGGGTGCTTTTTGGCGACGTCCCATTTTTCGCTTGGGTCAACTTCCAAATTGAATAGTATCGGCGGATCATGCGACTCAGCCTTAGGTTGCCCGTAACCTGGCTGCGTTTGGTAGTGGCATTTCCAAGGTCCCATGCGAACGGCCGTCAGCGTGTAGCCCCGATAAAAAAAGTACGCATCTCGACCGCTGGTACCCGTACCTTTGAGAACGGGCGTCAAATCGAAGGAATCCAATTCGCGGTCCGCAGCTACGGTGGCTCCCGAAAGATGGCAAGCGGTTGCAAAAATATCCATTGTGCTTGCAAGTTGTTGGGAAGTCTGGCTTGGCTGTATTGTACCTGGCCACCAAGCGATGGCTGGTTCGCGCATTCCGCCTTCCCAAGTGCTTCCTTTGCCTTCGCGTAACAGCCCTGCACTGCCGCCTTGTTCGTCGTACGACAGCCATGGGCCATTGTCACTGGTGAAAAACACGAGCGTGTTGTTTTCTAGGTTAAGGTCGCGCAACCTCTGAAGAACTTGGCCGACGCTCCAGTCCAGTTCTTCGACGACGTCACCGTACAAACCGCGAGGACTCTTGCCTTTGAATTGCTCAGATGCAAACAAGGGAACGTGCGGGAACGTATGGGCGAAATACAAGAAGAACGGTTGGTCTTTGTTGTCGTCAATGAAATCGATAGCTTCGTCGGTATAGGTTTTTGTGAGCGTTTCCTGCCGTGCCGGTCGTTCCACGATTTGATCACCCCTCATCAACGGCACGTTCCAAAACTCACTTTGCGGAGTTAAGAAAGCTTCGCGGCCTTTAGGTCCCTTGGTCGTGTCGCGATCCATGTCGTTGCTGTAGGGAATACCCAAATAACGATCAAAGCCATTTTGAGTTGGCAAGTATTCGGGCAAATGTCCCAAATGCCACTTGCCGACACAACCCGTCGCGTAACCGCGTTGTCTGAGAACTTCGGCGATTGTGATTTCGGACGAAGGCAAGCCGCCCTTGGAATCGGGAAACAAGACGCCGCGAGCGTCCCCGCACATCCCGCTTCGCTGGGGTAATCGTCCGGTCAATAGAGCAGCACGACTTGGAGTACAGACAGGTGCAGCCGAATAGAACTGGGTAAACTTGATGCCTTCCGCGGCCATGCGATCTAGGTTGGGAGTTCGAATCGTGGGATGTCCGTAACAACCCAGATCGCCATATCCAAGGTCATCGGCAAAGATCACAATAATGTTCGGCGGTCGCTCGTTTGCCTCGATCGACTCGCAGACCAACGACATCTGCATTGCTAGGCAGCCAAACAAAGACAGCAACGCGATAAATCGATGGAATACTCGACGGTGATGGAATAGCACGGCATGGCTCCAGTTTGATTGAGGATTCCGAATCGCAATATTTTAGCAAAGTGTAGGATCGAAGAATTCGCCAAACGAGATAAAATCACATTCATCAGAGTTTGCTCTTTGCAGATACTATTTTGCGATTCGCCAGTTTTAGCGAGCGATGATATGTTGCTTAACCAAACTTCCAAACCATTAACTTTGCAGACATAGTAGGACTCCATGTTACCTGACTTTATCGAATGCTATGACAATGCATTGTCTCCCGAACTCTGCCAATCCGTCATGGATCGCTTCGAAGTGAGCGACCGAAAAGCGACTGGGATGACGGGACAAGGGGTGGACAAGACCAAGAAGAATAGCGTCGATATAACCATCACCGGCTTGGCGGAATGGAACGATCTGCACAATGAGATTTTAGACAGCACCTTGCGGCACTTGATGCTGTATATGCGCAAGTTCCCCTATCTCGTCACCAGCGCGTTGGCTTTGAGCATCAAGGATTCTGCAACGGGGCAATTGCGTCCATTGTCGGCAGATGACGTTGGTTCAGCGACCGATCAAGAATTGGGTTCTTATTTGTTTCGTATCTTTCGCCCAGGTGCGATTAACGTGCAAAAGTACTCGAAAGGTGTTGGCGGATATTATTACTGGCATTCGGAAATTTATCCCAAGGACGTGCAATGCGAAGCGCTTCATCGCGTCTTGCTCTTCATGTTTTATCTCAACGACGTCGAGCACGGTGGTGAGACGGAGTTTTTATATGCGGACAAGAAGTTGAAACCGACGAAAGGGCAAATGGTAATTGCACCTGCCGGCTTTACGCACACACATCGCGGCAACATCCCACTGTCTTCGGACAAGTACATTTTGACTAGCTGGATTTTGTTCAATCGCGCCGAGCAACTCTACCAAAAGTGACAGGTGATACGAAAGCGGCTAATAGCGTAAATTGCGATATCGCATTACTTACCGAAAATTGATTCCAAGGTGCGTGTCTCGGTTTCGTTGATCGCATGTCTATCGTTGGTGGCAGTATGGCTACAATTTAAAATTCATCGCGTCCAATGTGAAGCTGACTATCTACAGTAGAGTTTTGACTCCCGAGAATTTCGCGACGGCGTCTGGATCTAACTCAAGTCCAAGACCGGGTATGGCAGGAATACTCAGCATACCTTCGGAATCCAACTGCCAGCCGCCGATTGTGATATCGTCTATGAACGGCGAACCGGTCAAATACTCTACCAAATCCGTACCAGGGAAGGCCGACGCAAGTTGCAGATCGGCGGCTAATCCAACTGCCGTGTTCCAACCATGGGGAATGAAACGAACGCCATGGTCTTGGGCCATCCAAGCGATTCGACGCTCCTCGCTAATACCGCCTACTTTGGTAACATCCGGTTGAACAATATCAAACGCCCGTGCCTCGAGCCACGGCTGAAACGATTGCCTTCGCGTGAGAACTTCGCCACCTGCGATCGCGATCGGAGAATGCTCTCGCAGTAGAATAAAGTCTTCCAATGCGTCGGGTTGAAGCGGCTCTTCGAACCAATGGACGTCGTAGTCCGCTAGCATCCGAGCTGTATTGAGTGCCCATTTGTAGCCATTATTCCAATGCGCATCGCTTCCACCTGCGTCCACCATCAAACGTGCGTCGGGGCCAATTGCATCACGGGCGGCTTTCACGATCGCTTGGTCCGCGGCGGCGCGAGCGCGACCAAATGGCCCCCAACCAATCTTGAACGCCCGAAAGCCCTGTGCCTTCACCGCCAAGAGCGTGTCTCGCATCTTTTGTGGCTCTTGCATCAGCAACGACGCATAGGGTTGCACTCGTTCGCGATAGCGGCCTCCCAACAATCGTCCAACCGGCTGGCCTGTCGCTTTGCCCAGAATATCCCACAGCGCGATATCAATCCCACTGATGGTATGAGTGATCGCTCCGCCTCGACCAAGCCAGAACATATGCTGATGAAGTTTCTCACTTACGCGTTCAGGTTCTAATGCACTCTCGCCAAGATACAATGGTTCGAGCAACGCAAGCGAGGCGCGGACCAATGCGTCGTTCGTGAACACGCTGCCAAGCCCTACAAGTCCATCGTCGGTATGCACGGCGATTAGAGTATGAACGCAATCGTCTGGACGAAGCTCATTGCTCCAGCCACCTTCAGGCGTTGCGCCCCGCAAACCTGCACAGCGTATATCGATGATCTTCATGAACGCCCATCTCCTCGGTAAATATGTTTACGGTTCCATAAAATTCTACTCCGTCGTCGATCCACCGGCTATTTCGCATTAAATCCAACCCAGCGCCTGACAGATGTTTAGAAAAAGTAGTTCCCGCTTGCCGAGCGGGAACTGCCGAAGGTTTATATTTTTGATTGACGACTGAATTTTCTAACGCAGGAGAACGGTCAGCAAAATGCTTCAGTTGTTATTGAAAATGAAGCGAACTAAGACTGTTGCATCCATCTAATTTGCAAAAGTTTTTGAAGATCGCAAATCCACCGCTTCGTTTGTTCCCGCTCGGCAAGCGGGAACTACTTGATGCGAGCTTTGATAACGTTTAGCGACGGGGGCGGTTACCTGTGCGACACTCAATGTAGTGCCGGAGTTTTATAAATCACTTTGCCGCCAACTTTGATTTCAACATCTACCAAGTAGGCTGCTATACCCTCCAGGTCTGGTTCGATACCAAGGCCAGGAGCATCGGGGACATGCAGTAATCCGTTTTTGTCTGGCACGATATGATTCTTCGTCATCGCTCGGGCAAGCGATTTGAGTTCCGTTGGGAATTCGCAAATCGTATGGGATTGCAGCCCTGCAAACGGTTGCAACGACGCAGACAGAGCAAGATTGGATGTAAACGTATGATTGACGTAGGTGACGCCCTTGGCAGCAGCGTAGTCGGCAACGTCTTTGGCAATCGTAATACCACCGATTCGCCCCGCGTCGATCTGCACGTACTTCAATCCTGCATAGTCAATCATGTGCTTAGCCATATGAAAATTGTGACAGCCTTCCCCTCCAGCCATGCCAACAGGACCGCTTTCTTGTGATAACGCGTGATACTCGGACAAGGCACCCGACACGAACGGTTCTTCTAGCCAAGTAGCTCGGACATCCTTAAGCATTTTGAGCCGAGCACGTGCGGCTTCCAAATTTGTATTCCAGACCGTACCGGCGTCGACCAGAAGAATTCCGTCTTGGCCAAGCCCTTCTCGG
>JANMNK010000889.1:0-10790 GCA_031373875.1 Pirellulaceae bacterium
ATTGCCGGTCATTCAAAATGAGAAAAATGTAGGCCGCGATCACAACACTTACGGATTTAGTATGTGGATGGCAGGGGGCGGCATTCGCGGCGGGCTTGCATTTGGCGAGACAGACGAATTCGGCCATAAAGCTGTTCGCGATATTATCAATCATTACGATTATCACGCAACGTTGACGCACCTGTTCGGACTCGAACCCAACAGGTTTTCTTTCACCCGACCAGGCGGCGTAGGCTCGTTGCTCGACGGTCAACCAGGTCGCATCGTGAATGAAATTCTCAAGAAGCCGATAGCGTAAGCTGATCTTCGTGAAAGCCAATGCCACTCACGGCTACTTGGTGACCACCCAATCCGATGGTACGGGCGTTTGTCCCAAAGCGGCCTTGTCGACCATCCAAACAAATTCGCCTTGAGGGCGAATCAACTGCGAAGGAAGAAGTTCGGGTTGATATGGTGAGTGCCATACTTGAGATAGCGCGTTGGTCTTGCTTGCACCGATTACCAAAAACGCGACGTGTTTGGCAGCGGAAAGAATCGGAGCCGTCAAGGTAATTCGGTGGGACTTCAGTTTCTCAACCCAATTGCAAATCACCAGTCGCACTTGCTCCGACAAGCCACTGCTGTATGGAAAAAGTGATGCGGTGTGGGCGTCGTCACCCATGCCGAGCAACACAATGTCAAATCTCGGTACTGTCGAATAGTTGTTGAAGGACGTGCGAACGGTTGCTTCGTACTCGTCGACCGCCCGCTCGGGAAATGCTGTCTGTATGTTTACAGGGTGCAGTTGGGCTTTGCCAATAGATAGGACGGGGCCAAGAGCCGACTTGATCATTCCATAATTGCTTTGGGGATCATCGAGCGGCACGTTCCGCTCGTCGCCAAGAAAGAACTGAACAGAATGCCAAGGCACTGTGTTGGGGCTAACCTTTGCCAGCTTTTCGTAGAGCAATTTAGGAGTCGATCCCCCTGGGAGCACGATTCGGCACACCCCATCGCTTGAAACGCTCTGGTGAATGATCTCAATGAGCCAATTGCTTGCCATTTCCGCAAGTTGGTCAGCGTCGTCTGCTAATCGAAGGCACTTGGTCATGGAGTTTAATATGCGTTGAGTGCGCAAAATGGCCGATTAGGTAATTTGTTCTGATTTGTTAAAATTTTTGGATTGAAGCGAATGTTCTGTTGCGAGCGGCCGATAAATGAACGTGACTGCCTCACGAGAACCGTGGCAGCGCTATCACAGTGATTGAGATAGCATACCCATTTGATCTCCTTACAGATGGATTGACTAGCCGTGAGCCGCTTGATTGCAATTATCGCTATCGTTTTGGGAACGTTCGGAACGCTCGAAGCCGGGGACCGAACCTCTACAGTTTCCAAGTCTAATTCGCGAGCCCAACGGTCGCCTGCAACGAAGAGCGTCCTTCGCTCACCAACCTCCAAAGGACGGCCGGCGAACACGGTGAAGAAGGTCGCTTTCCAGGAACCCGTCATGGACGAGGGCGTGATCGTTGATGATGTCCCTCAAGCGGACGGTTCCTACGAAGGTGACTACGTTCCGCAGGCGATGGCCGATTCTTGTTCCGATGGTTGCTCTGATCCATGCAACCTTACCCCGCCTCCAACTCGGTTGGTCTTTATGTTTCCAGGGAATGCTTGGATTCAAATGGACTACCTGATGTGGTGGCAATCTGGCATGCGAGTTCCAGCCTTGTTGACGACTTCTCCAGACGGAACTGCTGCGAATGCCTCGGGTATTCTCCGATTGAATGGAACGCGAACAATTTTGGGAGACGACGAGTTTTTCACCAAGTCACGTTCTGGCGGCAGGCTTAAGTTTGGTTGGTGGTTCGCGAATAATCCAAACATTGGAATCGAAGGCGAGTACTTCAATATTGGCGGAGCGACCGAAACGTTTCTCAACCAATCTTCGGGTGCTCCCCAATTGGCTCGCCCGTTCTTTAACGTAGCAACGGGACGAAATGATTCTGAATTAGTTGGTTATCCGGGAATCGCGACGGGAAGTTTCCAGGTCGACGCTATGACGGACTTAAAAGGAGGAGCAATCCGATTTCGACGTCGGTTGGCTTGTGGCTCTTGTCAATCCTTTTCGGAATTGTGCGGCGGATGCGTTCCAACGATGTCACGAATCGAAGCAACTTTGGGATGGCGGAACTTGATTTTGACCGAAAGCCTCCAGTTACACGAAAACCTTCAATCTCAAGCCGATCAAGGACGATTTTCGATCGACGACAACTTCTACACACGCAACATATTCAACGGAGCCGAACTGGGCGTGATGTGGCATGGTCGCCGTGGACTCTGGTCTCTCGATAGCTTGCTAAGGCTTTCGATCGGTAACGTGAATCAACGCGTAACGATTAACGGTGGTACGCAGATTACGCCACAAGGTGCGGCTAGGCAAACTTTTCAGTCGGGCTTTCTCACCCAACGCAGCAATATCGGCATATTCGAAAGAGACCTATTCGCGGTTGTGCCTGAGTTGGGATCGACGATTGGCTATCAATTGACACCCCGAACTCGACTACTTGCCGGATACACGTTGATGTTCTTGAGCAATGTTGTTCGACCAGGTGATCAGATTGATACGGATTTGAATCCTAATCTGCTTCCTCCGGCGCAAAATGTTAACAATCAGGTAGAGCGCCCCCAGTTTCGATTCGTAGAAACCGATTACTGGGTACAAGGACTCAACTTTGGAATGGAATTCCGGTGGTAAGTTAACTTGCCACAATCAGAATAGAACGGAAAACATGCCAAGGCAGCCTAATCCTTCAAGTTTGACTTGAGGATTTGCTGCCTTGCTTCATTTTGAGTCCTGCCAAAGCACAGAGGGCTTTGGCTGGTAATCGACTCGGTGTCATTGTTGTGGAACCCCGCATTCCGCTCGACATCGAATTCAATTCAAGGATGGAGCAGGATCAATGGCTGGCTTTTGGACCCGTTTGACAGAATCGCTACGTACCAACTCTCGAAACAAACGAACCAAGCCGGATTCAAGGCGACGCCTGCGAGTAGAAATGCTCGAAGGTCGTCAGTTGATGGCGGCCAATATCACTGGGACCGTCTTCAACGACGTCACCGACAATGCCACTCTCGATGCGAGCGATCCACGCCTCTCGGGGGTAACAATTCAACTCGTTCGAGACGGCGGAAACGCAATCTTTGATAATGGTGGTGGTGACGACACGATCGTGACCACAAATAATTCAGCCGCAACCACCGGCGTCTACGCATTTAACGATATTACTACAGCGGGTCTGTATTTCGTCGTCCAAACGACACCTGTCTCCGGTTTAGTTCAACGCGAAAGTCAGCGCGTCCAATCCGTGACGATCTCGGCGGGGGATCTAGCAGGGGTTTCCGTTCGAACGATTGACACATTTGACGAGACAGCTCAACTAGTAACTGCGACCGACCCTGGATCATCGCCATCGAGCTCCTCTGTGGATGCACCTGAGGCGGTTGGCGGGGAACGGGATATATTTGTTTCTGCAGTTTCCGGAACGGTTTCCGCAGAAGTCGACACACCTTCGACCACCAACTATCTAGCGTTTAATGTTGGTGCAGGCGCTAACGGCACGAAAATAATCACGTATGACGGTCAGGACAATGATGCGACGATTCTCGCAACGAATGGACTTGGAGGAGTTGATTTTACTTCATCAGGGACAGGAAATGCATTTCGTTTTGCGATCGGTGGAGAAGCCGGAAACACGTTGACCATAACCATCAATAGCGGCGCGAATGCTTCTGCCGTAACGGTGAACGTCCCAGTAACGATCGGCGCTTTGCCTACAGCAACGCTCGATGTCCCGTTTTCTTCGTTTGTCACTACAGCGGGAACGGGCGCTGACTTGACCAATGTGGGTGCAATTACAATCCAAGTCGCTGGTCCCGATGCAGGCGATGCGATTATTGATAACGTCGGTATCGTTGGGCCCACGGTGAAAACGGTGAACATTGCTAACTTGCCGGCGATGACGATCGGAGACCTCATTTGGGTCGACACCAATAACGATGGTATCAAGGACGCATCGGAAACTGGTATCGCGGGCGTGACGGTTCAGTTGCACACGGACACCAACGCCAATGGTTCCTTCGACAACGGTGTCGATGTGTTGTCCGCGACGACGACGTCATTAGCCGGCGGAGCCTTTTCGTTCGGGGACTTGCTCCCGGGAAGCTATCTGGTCTTGGTTCCCATTTCGCAATTTGGAGTTGGGCAACCTTTAGCAGGACATGCCTCGAGCACAGGCAATGATCCCGCACCCGATCCTGATAACAACACTAATAATGACGACAACGGCACCTTGATCGCGACCGTTGGTGTCGCAACGGCTGCAATTACGTTGGCTTCCGGAACCGAGCCAATCAATGACGGTGATACCGATACCAACACGAATTTATCGGTCGACTTAGGATTTGCGCCGCTGATCGATTTGCAAATCGCAAAGACAGCCAATCCGACTTCCGCAGTTGCTGGTAGTCAGTTGACCTATACCTTGAGCGTAACAAACAACGGACCAGAAGACGCGACCGGCGTCGTCGCAACGGATCCCTTGCCCGCCGGTGTGACTTTTGTTTCCACCACGGCCAGCCAAGGAACATCGACGAATGCGGCAGGAACCATTACCGCCAATCTTGGAACGCTTGCGAACGGGTCTAGCGCAACGGTCACGATAATCGTTGCCGTTCCGACGACTGGTGTCGGCACACTAACGAATAATGTTACCGTTGTTGGTGTCGGTCAAGAAACCGATTTGGCCAATAACGACGATAGTTTGGCTACACCGATCGTACAACGAACCGATTTGCGAATCACCAAAACCGACACACCCGATCCGGCCGGTGCGGGTGGACAGTTGACGTATACGTTGTCCGTAACCAACGATGGCCCATCGAATGCAACAGGAGTTTCCATCTCCGATGTGCTTCCGACGGATGTGACATTCGTTAGCGCTACCGCCAGCCAAGGAACGGCGACCAATACCGCAGGCACAATTACCGGAACGCTCGGTGCATTAGCCAGCGGTGCGTCAGCGACGGTTACAGTTATCGTTGCCATACCCGCAGGCTCGACCGCCACCACGGTGAACAACACAGCAACGGTGACGGGCAATGAAACGGACCCGGTTACTACGAATAATACGTCGACAACGTCAACGACGATTCAGCGGAACATCGACCTGCGCGTAACCAAAGCAGATACGCCAGATCCGGTTGTTACAGGGAACAACCTGACATACACGATGAGCGTCACCAACGATGGGCCCGCCACAGCAACGAACGTGGTGCTGTCGGATACATTGCCCGCCGGAGTCACTTTTGGTTCGGTGACGTCGACGGTTGGAACGGGAACTCACGCTGCCGGAGTGGTTACAGTTAATATTGGCACCTTGGCCCCGGCAGCATTTGCGACAGTGACGTTGATCGTGGGAGTAAATGCCAATGCGGCTGCGACACTCTCCAACACGGCGACTGTTACCGCAACCGAAACCGATACCGATCCGACCGACAATTCAGCAACAACAACGACGGCGACGCAAAGGCAAATCGATTTGGCGATCACCAAAGTCGATACGGCCGACCCAATCGTCGCCGGTCAAAATCTTACCTATACCATTACCGTGACAAACAACGGACCATCGGATGCAACGGGCGTGACCGTGACCGATGCGTTGCCAACCGGCTTGACGTTCGTCTCGGCTACGCCAAGCCAGGGAACAGCAACGAACACCGGCAACAACATCAACGCGGCTTTAGGCAACATTGCCAACGGAGCCACTGCGACGATCACTGTCATCGCAACCGTTGCCGCAACTGCCACGGGAACGCTTAATAATACAGCTACGGTGACTGGGAATGAAACGGATACCAATACGGCGAACAATAGCGATTCGGAAACAACAACCGTGAATCGCCAAGTTGACGTTCGAGTCACCAAGACCGACTCGGCTGATCCGGTGATTGCCGGGAATCAACTAACCTATACGATCATTGTCACTAACGATGGACCATCGACTGCGACCAATGTCGTGATGACCGATGTGTTGCCAACCGGAGTAAGTTTTGTTTCAGGTACTTCGACTGCAGGCACTGTCACCAATGCCAGCGGTACGGTGACAGCGAATATTGGCACGTTGAATCCCAACGCGACGGCAACGGTCACTATTGTAGGTGCTGTTGCAGGGACGACCCGCGGAACGCTTACGAATACCGCGACAGTTACTCGCACCGAAACGGACACGAACGCTGCTAACAATACGGCCACTGCGACGACCGTAGTCAATCCCCAGTTGGATTTGACAATTACCAAAACCGACGCCGTTGATCCGGTCGCACCGGGCGGAAGCGTGGTGTACACGATCGTTGTAACCAATAGCGGGCCCAGCGCCGCGACGAATGTACGTGTGAACGACACACTGCCTTCGCAATTGACATTTGCTAGCGGCTCCGCAACGGCCGGTACGGTCACCAATACAGGCAATGCAGTAATTGCAACAATCGGAAATTTGGCCTCCGGCGCATCAGCGACGGTAACCATCAATGCGACGGTGAACGCGGGTGCACAAGCTCAGATTACTAACACCGCGACTGTCGTGGCAGATGAAACGGAAACCAATGCGACGAATAATTCTGCAACGCAAACAACCGTGCTGGCTGCCCCGGCAAACATCAGCGGTACGGTTTACATCGATCGCAATCGAAGCGGTGTCCAAGACACTGGCGAGACGGGAATTGCAGGAGTGACGATTACGTTGACGGGCACCGATTTCTTGGGAGCGGCTGTCACCCGGACCCAGCAAACGAATGCCACAGGCGCGTATGACTTCACTGGATTGCTGCCTGGCACCTACACAGTTCGCCAAACCCAGCCAACCGATTTCGTGGATGGTGCGGAGCGAGCAGGCACGAATGGCAGTACAGCGAGTGCGAACGATACGTTTACCGTGAATCTAGTCGGCGGGAACAACTCGACCGGAAATACGTTCGCCGAAACGGTATTAGATATCAGTAAGCGTCGTTTCCTCGCGTCGAACAACTAATTCGAACAGTTGTTTTTCGCTTAAAAGCTGCGAGTACTGACGGAACACTTACCAAAAGCTCGTTCTACGTAATGCAATCCCGGTGAACCTGTACAATGGCAGGTTCACCTAGTTGGCAATTTCACGAACAGATGGCTTTTGCAATGGTTGCTCGCGCGATCAGAGTGGTATTTGTTATCCTAATCCTTTGCGGAAGCGTGATTGCGCTCAAAAAAGGTCAGGAGTATCGTAAACTCCTCGCTGAAAAAATACGTTTGACGAACATTGTGGGTTCCTTGTCTATCGACGACCCCAGCAAGATTTACGTCAAGCGAATCGTCACGGACGATCCTAGAAAATTGTCTTGGCGAGTTTACATGCCAGCCGACTACGCCGAAGAGGAACGCTATAGGGCACACTCTAGCAGTGGAAGCAGCCAGTCGGGTGGCATTCCAATTCTTGCCCGCGAGAGAATGATTCGCATCAGTTTCCGCATCCTGAGCGACCGCCGTCTCGGTGTATTTGCTCAAAAAGAAGGGTCGTCGCGGCAGTTCAACATTGAGGTCCCCGATGGGATCGATTTGACGTCCGAAGACTTGATTAAATTAATAACCGACTCAAGTGCTAAAGACTTTGAAGTCCGTAGTTTTGACAAGGACCAAGTCGTCTACTTGTTGGATGTTGCGTGGCCAATCGAATACGCGAAGAAGTTCGAAGAGTCTCCGCCGCTTCGAATGTATTTGAACGCTCCTATTTTGGAATACGGGTTTGGTAGCACCGAAGCTTGGCGTATTCAGGACGAAGTGGTGCAAAGAAATAACTAAAATGCCTAACGCTGAGACTGGTAAATTGGATGTCGATGCGCAAACAATGCGCACATCAAATAGTTGGTGGCGATGGAGCTTGTCGACGCTCTTACTCATGATGACGACCATTGCAGTTTGGGTCGGCGCATTCCAGTTTACGAGGCGAGTTGAGCAGACCCGCATGGACCTCGTAAAATTAAGCCGCCTTAGCGGGGAGTTGGTTATTACGGACCCTAACGTAGTTGCAGTGGTCGCGCTACCAGCCGAATGGGCCAATTCCTCACGGTGGAAATTCTATGTTCCATCCACCATGACTGCATATCAACTGGTATTGCAGGGTCCAATTCAATCAAAACCAAACACTACTTTGCTCAGTTCAAATGATGTGACGGTGTTATCGCAAGCGCAGCGGGTGTCGATTCCCATTACACCGGGGACTCACACCATCGATTATGAATATGCCTTAGGTCGCCCGAATGAAACTGTCGAGAAGAAATTTGTCAAACTTGACGGAAAGATCGTACACGAGTTTCTTTTACCAGACCACTCCGTTTGGCAGTCGAGTGGGTCCACGTCGACGAGCGATACGAGCTATACGAGTCGTTCCTATCCCGTTTCATCCACGGTGAAATTTATGACTCAGGAGCTACGAGGACGAAATCCGCAGAATGCAAATTACATTTTGCAAATTGGGCTGGAGCCCGAATCGAACCCCAGGCAGTAGCTACCGACGATTCTCTTTTTAGATTTCGTAAACGCTATCGCCAAGCTTGACAATGATTGGCTCGTCGACGTCTACGATCGATCCGAGTGCGTCCGAGTACTTTTCCAGTAACTTGAAATACTCGTCGCTAAAGCGTTCGACCTTCGTGACCTTCTCGGGAATTTTTTCACCCAAGCTTGAATCGATCCATTTTCCGTCGCGAAGGAAATAGGCGTGCTCTCCCGAGCGGCGAATCGGGTTCGTCGCGACTGTCGCAGGGCCCGAAGCCGGAGCCAGTCCGCCCAAGCCACCGCCACCACCTAAGCTAGGTCGGCCACCTCGAGCACCCAACGCAGCGCTGCGTGGTTGGGTCGCATCCGCCAATCCAGCGCCGGACCCGCCGGCACCGAACGATTGCAAACGATCAGCTTCTGCCGCATTGCTCGCCTTGCTCAATTCCGTGGTGTTCTGCCGTTGTCGAAATGCTTGTTGTCCTGACTGGAGTTCAAGCGAAGACAGACGACGTTCGAGCAACCGTTCTTGTTCGGCCAACGGCATATTGGCATTGGGCTCTTCTGCTAAAAATGCAGTGTATTGCGTCAAGATTCCGTATTTCTTGGACAGTTCTAACAACTCCTGCATCAACGATTCTTTGCGACCCTCTAAGTCCATTTCGTCAATGATTGCCGCAGCGCGGCGACTAGCCCACAAGGTCGCAATGAAGCGACCGTCAGCGCGAGATCGTGCGGAGCCCAAGTTAAGAGTCTGTTCGTACTTGACGGACTTGTCGCCGATCTTCCCCGTCACGATCAACGTGGCTTCGTGAGAGCCTCGAAACCGACCAACGATACTGGTTTGGTCACCGGAAAAAAGGTCAGGCAAATGGGATGGATAGACGTCGGCAAGTTTTCCTCGATCCTTGCCTTCTTCGCTGACAATTTCCCAGCGAACATCGGTTAGCGAAGGTTGGCCGAGTCGATCGTACAATGCGGAAACGGAGTCTTCGATGTCTTGTTCGGGCTCGACAAAAAAAGTTTGACCAAAACACTCTTGGGACAGACGATTCATTAATTTGCTATTCACATCGTGTCCGACGCCAAAGTTAAATATGCGAGTTCGTTCGGTATTGTTCTTGACGGCGTTTGCTGTGATTTGTCGTTCGTCGCGTTCGCCGATTGTGGGTACACCATCCGACAGATGGACGACGTAGCTTGGACCGTCACAATCGTCTAGCATCTTGAGCGACACTTGTAATCCTTGATCGATGTTTGTGCTGCCCGAGGCACCGAGAGTGCGAACGAAAGTTTTTGCGCTTTCCATTTCGCGTTCGTCCGAAGCCGAGACGAGTTCGTCGCGAAACGTCATGACTTGACTATCGTAAACGACGATGCCAACGCGGTCTTTTTTCGGCAAGTGATCGAGGACGTAGATCAGGGCATTGCGGGCCTGTTCGATCTTTTCGCCGCGCATGCTTCCCGATTTGTCGAGGCACAAGACGATGTTCTTTGGTGCGTTGTCGGCCTTCGCTTCAAAGGCTGGGTGAAGCAGCATTAAAAAGTAGCCTGATTCATCCGAATCGGGTCGGTATCCAATCCAGTTTGCCGCAAGCTGCTTTTTGGTTGTATCCGCCATCACGCGAAAATTGCTGACGGGAACTTCGGATTTCGAAGTGTAGCGAATCGTCGCTTGTCGACTGCCGGTGCGAACAATTTCGACCGAGTGGGATGGCGAGTAAATGTTACCGAGCGATTGATCGTCTTCGAGGTAAATGTTAATGCTGATTTTTTCCAGCGGCTGGCTTGAGTAACCTGCCGCTCGCAAAGGCATTTGCCAGTCGAGCATCCCGTTGGTTCTTGAGACCACTTGCGTGAAACTCAAGGTAACGGTTCTTTCTTTTTGTGGAGGGATAGGGAAAACGTTGGTCTGAATGAGGCCGGAACCCAACCATTGGACAAGTGCAGGATCCTTGGATCGCTGAACGTACCCTTGGTAAATTCGACGCGCTTCCTCGGCGGACATCAATTTCCCTTCGATCTCTTTGCCGTCGACGAGGAACGTTAGATTCTGAATGACAGCTTCATAAGGGACAGGCATCACGCAACGAGCTTCGACGGTTTGGCTGCTCTCATTCACGAAAGTTTGGCTTAGCTGGACATGGGCCACCGAGTTAATAATGCGTGCATCGATCTCGACTTGCTTGGTACGATACAGTTGAGGCGGGCCCGGTGGCTGCGG
>JANMNK010000918.1:0-3522 GCA_031373875.1 Pirellulaceae bacterium
CGATACGACCAGTTGCTACAGTTCCACGACCTTCGATCGAGAAGACGTCTTCGACAGCCATCAAGAACGGCTTGTCTTCTTCACGTGCAGGCTGAGGAATGTAAGCATCAACGGCATCCAGCAAATCGCCAATGCACTTGATCTTTTCAGGATCCTTTGGATGCTGATAAGCAGCAACTGCACTTCCGCGAACGATTGGAATATCATCGCCAGGGAAATCGTACTTGCTGAGCAATTCACGAATTTCGAGTTCAACCAACTCAAGCAATTCTGGGTCGTCGACCAAGTCAATCTTGTTCAAGAAAACTACGATAGCCGGCACACCCACTTGGCGAGCCAACAATACGTGCTCCTTGGTTTGCGGCATCGGTCCGTCAGCAGCGCTAACAACCAGAATCGCGCCGTCCATCTGAGCGGCACCCGTAATCATGTTCTTAATAAAGTCCGCGTGACCAGGGCAGTCGATGTGAGCGTAGTGTCGCTTTTCCGATTCGTACTCAACGTGCGAAACGGCGATCGTCACAGTCTTGGTCTCGTCTCGGACGGTTCCACCCTTTGCGATATCCGCATAGGACTTGAACTGCGCCAATCCCTTTGCGGCTTGCACAGCCAGCAGCGCGCCGGTTGTGGTGGTCTTTCCATGGTCAATGTGACCGATAGTGCCTACGTTACAGTGCGGTTTTTTACGCTCAAATACCTCTTTGGCCATTGCTCAACACACCTAAATACAAAGTCGACCCAGCCGTGAGGTTGGTTCTCACATGCTTTCGAAAACAAAACTAATCCACGAAAAATATCACAAGCTCAACAACACCCTACAAAGTCGATGCAACCAACCGCACACGAATTCGGATATTACTGAACAGTCTCGCCCAACTGCAAATGCCAGCCGGACTCATTTTACGAAACAAAACTGCCGTGCCTACTGCCCAACAAATTATTGGATACGTTCGCAAACTCCAAAGAGCTGCTGATGGGACTTGAACCCATGACCTCTTCCTTACCAAGGAAGTGCTCTACCAACTGAGCTACAGCAGCCTTTCAAAGCGGGTGAAGGGAATCGAACCCTCGTCTTCAGCTTGGAAGGCTGTGGCTCTACCATTGAGCTACACCCGCGCGATGCTGGGCGGCTTGATGATGTTCTACAAGCCGACGAGTATCTACGTTTCTTATCGTTTCGCCAATGGGGGGTATAGGATTCGAACCTATGTAGGCATAGCCAACGGATTTACAGTCCGTCCCCTTTAGCCACTCGGGCAACCCCCCTAATTTTATAAAACCTCAAACTCAATTTGCTGAATTTCAACCAATCAAAGTTCGCCAAGCCGAACTTTGTCAAAATCCCAACAAACAGCCCGACAAGAGCCAGCGAAGGGACTCGAACCCCCGACCAGCTGATTACAAATCAGCTGCTCTACCAACTGAGCTACGCTGGCATTGCCAATCCGGGTAAACTTCCGGTCGAGAACCGGCTAAGTGTACCGACGGCAATCAATACCGCAAGTCGAATTTGTGCTTTAAAACTTGACGATCCCATCATTTCTTGGGTTCGCTAAATCACCAACATTCCGAACAAGATTATCGCTTGTCATTCCAAGTCATCGGAATTTTATTTCGAAAACCGATTTTTTGATAATTTTGCCTGCTCTCTCGTCTCAGCAAAATCCACTTTTAAAAGTCGCTTTTTATTCCGATCGGGATTCTACGAATCCTGTCGAAATCTGAAAACTTCCTTCTGCCATTCGCCTCGCACGGTCTAACGAATACGAAATCGGTCCACGGAAGAGGCTTTCGAACCAATACCAATCCACCAGATTGGTCAATTTCGAGGCTCACCACCGATCAAGAATTTGCGAGATTTACGAGTTGCATTCCCGCTTAGCAGCTTAATCGCGACTTGGATTGCCCCAAACAATCAATTCGCAACGAGAGCAGCGAACGGAACTCAGTTGCCCATGCTAGCGACGCTCTTCTCCCGCAATACTTAATGCCCTTCTCGATACTTAACTCAGTTCGTCGATAATTTGCTCGCCCACCACAAGTGCCGATACGCATCTATTCATCTCTCCACACACGATGCTGCGATATCAACTCCCGGAAAAAAACGACCTGTAGTCATTGATCGGAAAACGGGTGAGGAAGTAACGTGCCACACACCCTAAGGGCTAATTTCGTACACCCTCTTGGGCCTCTAAAACGACGCCCACAAAAAAACTAACTACCAGCGATATTCTCCATTCACTCTCTGTCCTTGTTCAAACCAACCATGCCAGTCGTTCCGAAAAGAGAAGCTCAATCGAACTTATTAACTCTGGACAGTTAGACATCAGGATAAACTTTTCTACTTTCACTAAAATCGGAAGCAAAAAAAATTTAAGGAAACTCTGTGGTCGCCAAGCGCCTAACCAAATCGGTTGTTTCTCGTCAACTAGTTTTTCGTGGCCAATGTAGTCTCAATCTACCTTTGGTGCCCGAAAGCGATGGTGTGCTTGAGGATCGCTCGTTCAAATCATTCAACAACGTTATTCAAGTGTTTTCTAACGCACCAATGGCAACATTTTCCAGCACCAAACCCAACTTTACAAATCCGTAAGAGTTTTTCTTTTCGAGCCCTTTCCGATTTCATCTGGGCCATCAATTCACGCTTTTTATTTTTGAAAAAGCTTGATTTACCATTCCCATTCCTCTCAAATAAATAGTGAATTCGCGATTGCATTATTTCAGTTTTTCGAAGGGCGAGAAAAAGTCGAATATTGCTTTGGGCATTATTTGATGGTGGCAAATCGAATGAACAGCAATGACGATGGCAAGTCCAATAAGCGTGATCCGTCTCTCGATACAATCGATGGCAAACGGACCCGACTTGCCGCCAATCCAAACGCACTATCGTCTAACACATCGATTAACGGTGACTCCGATACAATCCCCGATACTACGTGCGATGAAGTATTACCAACCAAGGGCGAATACTTAGGCAAATATCGAGTGGACGGTGAAGTTGCACGGGGGGGGATGGGCATCGTATTGCGATGCAAAGACACCCGATTAAAACGAGAAGTCGCGGTCAAGATTCTTTCGAGCCATCACGTCAACAACGCTCATCTAAAACGCCGGTTTTTGCATGAAGCAAGGATCATGAGCCAACTGCAGCATCCCGGCATTATCCCGGTGTTTGAAATCGGCAATTGGAAGAACAGCCGTCCATTTTTTGCAATGGAACTCATCTCGGGAAAGACGCTTGATAGCCTTATCAAAAACGCGACAGAGAGCATTGAGAAAGGCCGTTTGATCAAAGCGTTCGAACAGGTCTGCCAAACTTTAGCTTTCGTTCATGCAAGCGGAATTGTTCATCTCGATTTGAAACCTGGAAATGTATTGATCGGCAATCACGGTCAAGTCTACTTGATGGATTGGGGCCTAGCGAAAATGTTGCGGAAGTCCATGCAAAGCGAGGCCGCAAACAAAATCGGCGCCCCAGACCACGACGATAGTACAGGGCACCACACCGGTTCGGAAAATAAG
>JANMNK010000958.1:0-2050 GCA_031373875.1 Pirellulaceae bacterium
ACCTGCCGATGTGGCTCGACTGAGAAAGGCACCTGTCTTGTAAACAGGTTCATGCTGGCGCGAATCCAGTCATCGGCTCTTCAGAAAATTCCGAGTATGGTCCGTATGCATTTGTGCATTAAAGAGCGACAAAGTCTCGCACGATTCAGTTTCTTCGCCTGAAATCGTTGTGCAAAAATCTCGATGTTACTCGATACAATGGGACAAATCTAACTACAGGAGTTTTCCAAGTGACTGAACCCAAACGCAATAATCCACCGCGCATTCTTCGCGATATACAAGCCAAAAGTGGTCGCCAATCGAAGTTGCTGCAAATCAAAGGGAAAATTCCACCTGGAGCAACTCCGATTGGTAGGCTGCAATACGTTTGGCAGTCATTCCCGTTTGACGCTGAGGTTGTTGCTCAAGGCATGAAGTTCAGTAAGAACGGACTGTTCTTCTGTGATTCGACCGTATTCATCGCACCGACATCGCATCTGATTTGGCGCGCAATGACTGAAGGGAATAAGGTTGCTCTAATCCCTCGAATTATCGGCGAGATATCTACATGGTTAGAAGATTCATCAACCACAAATAGAGAGGCTCGTGCCCAGGCAAAGGCAGCCTTGGGCGGTGATCGTAACAGTGGCATACAAATAATTGTGGAACCCGCACAAAAATGGATCTCTGAAGCGATCTGGTACTACGCTGACCTTTTAGGGGGGCGGAAAGTCATGTGGCATATCGCTGAAGACGATCTCAACAAACGCTTGGGGCGAATGCCGACAGGACAAGAAGTAAGCAACCACATTCAGCTAATTGGAACGTCTCGAGCCCAGCTTTTGGCCAAGCAGGGGCGCAATCCCAAAGTACTGAGCAACCTCTATAACGATGAATGGCTGGTCGCCACCGCAGTCGGATACGCGATCACATCTGGGATAGAAGTAACATTAGTGACTGGCGATGAAGCGGTCTTGGACCAGTTCGCCAAAGCAGCTTCAATTATAACTAGACATTACGAGGCAATGCATCTCGCAGAGCGCTATGTTCAATCTCCTCGTAGCTTTGTTGCCAATAGAATCTGCAATCCTGACAAAGAGCTGTTCGTTGATGATGAGATTGAACTTGTGAAAAGTCCCTATACGTCAATTCTTGAAGTGTTGCCAACCACGTACCATCCCGTGCAGATTCATTGCATGCTTTTGCAATCGACAGTCACTCGTTGCACTTTTCAAGCTGAAATAGAAATGGCGGAAGTATTTCGAACGAAGCATTTAACAGCGGGCTTATCCACGAGTCATCTTGATGGACGCAACATACACCCTGATCCACCAACCGTTGTACACGCGGAGCACCATGACGTCGCGGTGATCGCTAAGGACATAACGGTTGATGCTGGCGGCCCAATTCCAGTCGCCTTGACCGATATCGAACTCGCGCTGCAAAACGGAGAGGACGTCGTGGATATCAGATGGGTTGATCCGAATGTAATACAACTGCCGCCGGGATTCTCCGAAAAATAGAACGCATTTTCGACGACTTCGTTCCTGGCAAATGAACTGCCTGTTTGGATTACATCAACCAACGACGAAAGTATTTGAACAAACCAATTCGCTCAGTTGCAATTTCCTGACTCGTCGCAACGGGAAACCGTTGCGGCGAGTCTTTTGACTGACTGCCAAATCGGAGTACATGTGTCGTGAGTTCGAATCTCATCAGCGTCGCGATGTGGGTCGTGGCTGTTGTTGGAGTCGCTCCATGCCAGTGCCTCTCGCCCGCAGAGAACCAGACCACATCACCTGGATGTACCTACTCAACCGGACCGCCTTCGCGCTGAACCCGTCCGCACACAGCACGGTGCTAATTAATGGCGGCATCCTACGCATTAAATACTCTCTTGCGATAAACCCACGGTAATTTCGTTCGCAACCAACCTCCAGGTTATGAGGTGGTAGAGACTTTGGGTGAAAAGTCTCTGTTTGCATTAACCCGGACGTTTAAGTGGCATTGACCAGTGTTTTCATTTAAGAATCGTGTTTTGCGGTTTGGAAAGGCTGCTTTCGGTTCCAAA
>JANMNK010000961.1:0-5041 GCA_031373875.1 Pirellulaceae bacterium
TTGTCACGCCCTAGCTAACGATTATTCTTCCGACTCTTCATCTTCTTCTTCATCGTCATCGCGTTCACCTTCGGGACTAAATTGCAATGCTGTGACGTCGGCAATGCGCGATGCGAGGATACCAAGTTGTTGGAAGAGGAAGAAGACATAAAACGGAATTGCAAATCCGATAACAAAACCACCCAAGGGGTTTACGGACCAAACTGCTGCGGACAGCATGAAAAGCGCCAAGGACATGATTGCAGTTTGCAGCATCATCGCTCCCCAAGCGTCTGGTCGACTTTGAAGCGATCGAAAGACTGCCATCGAAATAGGAGAGGTCACGCTCTGGTTGTCGAGCATGCTGATTAACAAAGCGGGAAATAGAAGCCAGATGATTACCAGTATGCCCGCGACAGAAATCAGCGGGGATTCCATCGATCGCGCCATCGTAGAAAGAATTCCAGCAGGAACGCTTGCCAAGGCCAAGGCTGCAAATGGCAACATCGCTTCTGCAATCCATTCGCCCATATTGAACAGTGGCCATTCACGAACGCGTTTGAGTTTGTTGGCTGCAGACTCGAGGACGGCAAGTCCGTTTGCCAGCAAGGAGAAGACGACAGGAACACCAACACCCAGGGATACCATGATCTTCAACAGAGTTGCAGCAGACTTGGCTTCGGGTGGCCACGTATCCAACCACATAATCAGCGATATGATCCCACCGCAAACAAGCCCGAAAACGATAATCAGCACCAGTGCTGCCGGGTCGAGAGCGAAAGCAAAGGTCCGCTTGAGCCAACCGGCCGTATCGAAATCGTAGGTGGTGGAATTTTCCTCTTGATCTTCTTCGTCAAGTTCTTGCTTTGCTTTTTTCAAGGTTTCCTTGACAGCATTGATCGACATGTTGCCTTCGATGCGTTCCGAGCCGTGGGCGGGGGCCAACTGGACATCATCGTGTTCAACGACGCGAGCTTTCTTTTTCTCAACAACGATTTCTGCGGGGATCTTGAATTTCGATAAGCAGTCAGGGCACTGGGTCATTTCACCGATCATTCGTCGCGGTTTGTAGATCAATGTACCGCAGACTTTGCAGGCGAATCGAAATTCGTCGCTTTCATTACCTGACTTGATTAAGGTTTCTAGATCGTTGGCCGGGATTGGCGGCAGTGATTCGTCAATTTCTTTACGTCGGGGTTTTGGATCGGTCGTTGGGTTGTTTTTTGCAGCGGGTTGCTTCGTCAGCGGTGAAGCGGGCTTGGCAGGACTAATGTCGCTCGCCCGTTTTGGAGTCACAGTCGTCGGTTCGAGTTTGAATTCGTCGTCGTCAAAATCTGGGTTTGGAGTGACGGGTGCTCGGTTCGATGCTGGCTTTGGAGCGGGTTTCGGCGCGGCTCGATCAGAAGGGTTTGGCTTTATAGGAACCGGAGCTTCGCCCAAGATATCTTCGTCGAGTGCCAGCCACTCATTCTCATCATTGCGGCTTGCAGCGGCCGCTGGCAGTTTGACCGACGCGTTGCATTTGGGGCAATTAATTTTACCGCCAGCTAACTTTTGAGGCGCTTTCAGCCGCTTGTTGCATTGCGGGCAGGATACGCGAATGAAATCGTCTTCCGCTTGGGACACTGATCAACCTCGATATGCTTATAAAGTTCAGCCCGATATTTTTCGAGCGGCTTACCATTTTGAATTTGAACTTAATTACTCAGCGTTGTTGGCTGAGTCTGCGTGTATTCGTCGAATAGTTTAGCTATTTGCGAATCCTTTTCATTCCCGCGATGCAAGATGATACGGTAGTGGAAATCTAGGCTCTCGCCTTTTGGCAGTGTGTATCCACCGGAGATAGTGGGAGCGGGTTCGCCTTCGGCAAGGAAATGTTTTACGCCAAACGGATTGTGAGCGAATAAACCGTAAGTGCGCGCGTGCCATCGACCGGGGCTTCGAAAAGTCTTTGGGTGGCACAAGATTGCGATGCCGTAGGTCTTGCCGTTCTTTGGGCCGTGATAGTCCACCCAAGGCGACGGTTGCCCCCAAGCTTTCGCATCGGTTTGATCGATCGCGTTAACGAGTTGCCCGCCTTGTTTCGCTTCCACGCTCATCCACTCGGCAACACGAACGCCAAAGGAGCCTTCTTTGGTATCGCCAAAATGCACGTCCACTTCGGTTGCCGTTAATCGAAAATCACAATCGATCATCCGAACATCTGCGTTACCATGAAACGAGATCTGGCGTCTCTCTTCGAGGACTTTGACGCCAGTCGGGCCGATCCAATCATTGATCGCCGTTATAGAAACCTTGGCGTTACTCTCTCGTACTTCAGTAAACTCGCGATGAACGATGTTCCCGTGGTTGGGTAGTTCCGCCCAAAAATCCACGTCGTTCACTTCGCCGTGCGTGAACCACAAGGAGCGATGATGCGGATGGTCGCGCTTTTCATCGGCGTTTTCTTCGCTCATCGGCCAGGATCGCGTTAATGCGACGCCGTCGGGACCGATCAAAGGCCAGACAATGGGCTTGGAATTCGACTTGACGTGATACTGCGAAACGAGTGCGGTTCCGTCGAAAATATCGACACGATCCGACGTGTTTTCCATGCGGAATTTCGGCTCGTCACCGGAAGTTCCCGGCGCGGGAACCATCACACTCGCGGCGAAAAGTACGCAACCGATGAGACGCATCCATATCCGGCCATTGGGGCTTTTCGAAATTTGCATAATAAGGCTTCTGGAAAGAACATGAAGTGCAAACAAAAATGGGAAGCGATCGAGGCGGGAATTTCTGGTTCGCCGGGAAATGTGATAGGATAGATTCTTTCATAAGAAAACGATCATCGCTCGGCTTTCCTAGGATAATGCATAATGCCCAGAATTTCCATTCCCTTGCAATTCATTCTCTCGCTTCAGTTGGGGATATTGGTCACCATGTTGTCAAGTCTCGCCACTGCTCAAATTCGGCCGCCCAATTATGACGAGGCGTTGACCGGCAAGTTGGACCTTGCCAACGTCTTGGCCAGCGAAAGTGGTGTCCCGATCACACATGCCGACCAATGGCCTGGGCAGCGAGCATATCTCGTCAAACTTCTCGCGACAGAAGAATTCGGCTTTGGTCCCCAGCAACCTGTGACCGTACGGTTTGAGGTATTCGAACAAGGCGACTTGTTGGATGGTAAAGCAGTACGAAAACAAATCGCCGTGTTCATTAAACGTGCCGATGGCAAGAGCGACAAAGAACTACGTGTCGATCTGCTGATCTACATGCCCAAAAATTCGACCAAGCCAGTTCCGTGTTTTTTGGGACTGAATTTTCGCGGTAATCATGGCACGTGGGACGACCCGAGTATTCGACTAACAGAAAACTGGGTGACCAAGGACGAGGGCGTTGTCGACAACCGAGCAACAGAGGCCGCACGCAAGTCCACAGCGTTTCGATATCCGGTCGATCGACTTGTTGAACGAGGGTATGCTGTCGCGACCGCGTACTATGGTGATATCGATCCGGATTTTGATGACAATTTCGAAAACGGCATCCATGCGCTTTTTCCTGAACACAGACCCGACGAAGCGCATCCCGATCGTTGGGGATCGATTGCTGCGTGGGCCTGGGGACTTTCGCGGCTTGCTGATGTCGTGGAAAAACTGCCGGAGATCGACGCGAAAAAAATTATGGTCATCGGGCATTCGCGTTTAGGCAAGACAGCGTTTTGGGCGGGCGCGACGGACGAGCGATTTCGCATTGTCTATTCGAACAATTCGGGTTGTGGTGGGGCAGCCTTGAGCAAGAGAGTTTTCGGCGAGTCGGTCGCGAGAATCAACACATCGTTTCCTCATTGGTTCTGTAGGAATTTTCGGAAGTACAATGACCGAGAAGAATCATTGACCTTCGATCAACATCAGCTCATCGCAGCCATTGCGCCACGCCCGGTTTACATCGCAAGCGCAACCAAAGACCAGTGGGCGGACCCCAAAGGCGAATACTTGTCAGGTTGGTTCGCATCGCCAGCATACGCGTTGCTTGGCCTCAAAGGTCTCCCTGGTCCTGAAATGCCCGAAGTCGGTAAGTCGGTCGGGGAATACGTTGGCTACCACATTCGCGAAGGCGAACATGCTTTACTCCCATTCGATTGGGAGCATTACATGGACTTTGCGGATCGTCATTTGGCAAAATAGGAGTCGCTGTGACGACCTTGTGTAAGCGTAGTTTTTGTGGCTCGCATCGGATGATCAGGCAAGCACATATTTGTCGGCGGATAAAAGGTTGGGCAAGCAAGTCCAAGGTTGTTCCCGAAAGAACAAGTTGGTCAAGCAAGAACAAATTGTTCAAGTAAGAACAAATTGGTCAAGCAAGAACAAATTTGTCAAGCAAGAACAAATTGGTTAAGTAAGAGTAGGTTGGTCAAGCAAGAACAGATTGGTCAAGCAAGAACAGATTGCTCAAGTAAGAACAGATTGGTCAAGTAAGAACAAATTGCTCAAGTAAGAACAGATTGGTCAAGTAAGAACAAATTGGTTAAGTAAGAGTAGATTGGTTAAGTAACAGTAGATTGGTCAAGTAAGAAAAATCTGATCAAGCAGGAAGTTTTGATAACAGGATGCAAAGCCTCAAATAAGTCCTCCCCTTCTCCTCGGTAATCCGAGGAGAAGGGGTCGGGGGATGAGGAGTCTTTGACCTATCTATGGTGTAACCCAAACCAAATAGACTGCAAGCATCTTGATCGGAGAGAACAGCTTAAAATTTACCTACGGCAATTCCGGTTAGATCCAAGAGTGCATTACGTCGTACGACGATTAGTCAGTAAAAAGGTACTTAGAAAAATGAATCCTGTTAATCAACGCTCACAATCCGAGTCACGCGCAGGGTTGTCCATTCGACCGCTATGTATTTTGCTTACCATTTTCCTCTTTGGAATAAATCCGTTTCAACAAGCCGTCGCGCAAGAACCCGAGACAACTCAACCCACCGACAACGATATCTCGAAACGCGTTGCTGCCTTGGTCAAACAACTCGATGCCGACACTCTCGCCGAACGGGACCAAGCTGAAAAAGACTTATTGGAAATCGGTGC
>JANMNK010000983.1:0-3690 GCA_031373875.1 Pirellulaceae bacterium
CCGGCACTTCGAAAAGTCGCGTCTTTGCCAAAATGCGTGTCGGCGACAAACAGCGTTCGTGTGCTGGGCCAATGAAGCCCACATTGTGGCAAGAACTCCAGCTCAAAGCCATGGATCTTTGTACGCATTGGAAGATATGTCGAGTCAGGCATCTTGCTCCGCAGATTTTTCAAGCATGGATTGCATTCGTGCAACGCGGTCCGCCAACGACTCGCTGCTAACTTTCTCGCGAAGCTTGTCGACAAGCAACGGAAAGGACAACGGCGTGACGTGCGGCGGATTCACAATAGTTAAACGACTCGCTTGAATTCGCTCCAGCGCGGACTTCAATCGCGTAACTTCCAATTGTTGCTCGAGTACTTCGCGACGACTTTGTTCGAGCAACAGGTTGTTTGGATCGTACTCACAGAAAACGTCAAAGAACAAATTACTGCTTGCCTGAATATGATTGGCACTTTTTCGCTGTCCAGGGTAACCCGGTTGGATCAGTCCAGCTACCCTCGCGATTTGTCGAAACTGTCGTTTTGCCATTTCCGTCGAATTCATACTTGCAAAGATATCATCAATCAAATTTTGCGAAGAAAACAAACCAGCGGTGATCGCAGTATCCAAAGGAATCTCTGTCGGCGATTGGAGAACGATGCCGTAGTCATTGCACGCCATTGTAAACGTCGTCTTTTGAACGCGTGACAGCCTGTACGCGAACAGGGCCGCCATGCCTTCGTGAACCAACCGTCCTTCAAAGGGAAACAGAAAAACTTGATGACCCGTCTTTGTCTCAATACGTTCGATTAACAATTCATCCGTTCGAGGCACGATACTCCATTTTTTTTGTATGTCAAAAAGTCCTTTTAGAGACTTCATTTCCTGGCCAGTAAAAACCCCGTCCGCAGCCTGCTGTAATTGCAATCGCAACGCGGCGCTCAACTCGCTCGACAAAGGCATGCGACCGCCCATCCAGCGCGGTACTGAGTCGGGCTCGCCCTTGGCACGTTTGACATACGCAACGTTATCACGAATCATCACAAGTTCAACCAAACGCCCCGCGAACAAGAATCGCTCGCCTTTTTCTAGTCTCGCTAAAAAATATTCTTCTACAGTCCCTAGTGTTGCGCCTTTTAAATATCTTACCGACATCGAAGCATCGGAGACAATCGTTCCGATATTCATCCGATGCATTGTCATCGTCCTACGTTGTTTGACACTATAAAAACCATCGTTGCATTCAACTCGGTGAAAATCGGGATAAGCGCTCAAGGAACTGCCGCCGTGAACGATGAAATCTAATATCCACTGCCACTCAGTATCCGTGAGCGATCGGTAGCTCTGTGTAGTGCGGATTTCGCGAAGAAGGTCTTCGGAACGAAAACCGCCGCCGATGGCAATCGTCACTGCATGTTGGGCAAGAACATCCAGAGGTCGCTCCAGCATCAAACGTGCTTCGAGGTGGCCTTGGCGAATTGCATCCTGCGCTGCAGCAAATTCAATAAGCTCCAATGCATTCGTTGGCACGAAAGTAAGTTGACTAGCAACTCCTGGCTGATGTCCACTTCGTCCCGCGCGTTGAAGCAATCGCGCAACACCTTTCGGACTGCCGACTTGGATGACTCGATCAACAGCCGTAAAGTCCACGCCGAGGTCGAGGCTACTAGTACATACCACTGCTAGCAGTTTGCCATCGCGCAGCCCGTTTTCTACCCACGTACGTACCGTGGTATCCAATGAACCATGATGGAGCGCGATTCGACCTGCCCAGTCCGGACGCGCTTTCAAAAGTTGCTGATACCAAATCTCCGTCTGCGACCGCGTATTTGTGAAGATCAGGGCACTTTTCACTTGGTCGATTTGGTCCACGACTTGTCGAACCATGTTCGTACCGACATGTCCCGACCAAGGAAACTTATCGATTTTTTTGGGAATCAGTGAATCAAGCTTGATGCGTTTTGTCTCTGATCCTCGAATCAAATTCACTTCGTTAAGTGAGTTGGAACCAACCAGCGTATCACAAGCTTGTTGGATATTCCCCAAAGTAGCCGACAGTCCCCAGGTACGAATTTTCGGATTCAGTGTTCGAAGTCGCGCTAGAGCGAGTTCTGTCTGTACGCCACGTTTTGTCCCGAGCAACTCATGCCATTCGTCTACAATGACGCACTCCAATTCGGCGAACGATGGCAGCAGCTTCTCGTGCGTCAGCATGAGAGAAAGACTCTCCGGAGTAGTTACCAGCGCTGTCGGCAAACGAACGAGTTGTTTGGCCTTCGTACTTGCTTTACTATCTCCCGTTCTCATTTCTACTTGCCATGGCATATTCATGGCATTGATTGGAGCGAGCAGTGCAGCAGCGGTATCGCCAGCAAGTGCGCGCAGCGGCGTGATCCACAGAACGCGGAGCGAAGGAGGCTTTTTCGGATTCCACAATTCCCGGTTCGGATTTTCCGTCAACCACTGCAGAATAGGCCCCAACCAGACTGCGAGCGTTTTGCCGGTGCCAGTGGCCGAGTGCACCAAGCCACTGCATCCATTCGCGTAAGCTTTCCAAACAGATCGTTGGAATCGAAATGGTCGCCACCCGATGGATGCGAAATAACTGTTTACCGTCGCCGTAGGGCTGGGCGATTTTGAAGACTTGACTGAGGCCTTTGTTGGCATAATGTTCCGACGCCTCAATCCTTTCCGTCTGGAGACTGCTTTTCTGTATCGCTATTATCAGCGACGGGCAAGAGCCGCAATATTTCCTCCAATGAGTTTGCATCCTTAGGTGTTTTGTCGTGACGCCATCGAACGATTCTCGGAAAACGTGTTGCAATTCCACTTTTGTGACGAGTGCTTCGCTGAAGTCCTTCGAACGCCAATTCCATAACAAGTGTTGGCTCCACACTTCGCACGGGACCAAACGCTTCGCGTGTATGACCACGTACAAATCGATCAACTTGCAGAATCTCTGCGTCATCGAGACCACTGTACGCTTTTGCAAATGGAACCAACTCGTCGCCATCCCAAAGTGCAAATGTGTAATCGGTGTACAGACTAGCTCGTTTGCCGTGGCCTTTTTGAGCGTAAATCAAAACAGCATCAATGGTGTAGGGAGTAATTTTCCATTTCCACCAAGTTCCACGAACGCGCCCCACATCGTAACTGGCATCGCGACGTTTTATCATTAAGCCCTCGGCATTCATTGCTCGACTGCTATCCCGGATACGCGACCATTCTTCCCATGATTTTCCCGGAATCAGTTGCGTCACTCGCAAATGCGGGTGCTGTACGTCGGCCATAAGTTGTTCAAGTGCCGTTCGTCGTTCGAAAAACGGACGCGACCGGATGTCCGTGCCATTCAACTCCAGCAAATCGAAAGCATGAAATACAACGGGCACCTCGGCAAGCAATTTTTTGCCAACCGATTTTCTGGCGATACGCCTTTGTAATTGGGCGAATGGCAGCACTTGGCCATCGTCTGTGCATGAGAGAATTTCGCCGTCGAGCACGGTTCCGTCCGGCAGATGCTTGGCAGCGGATTCGATTTCGGGCCAACGGCCTTCCATTAGCTCTTCGCCACGCGACCAAATGAAAGTCTGATGCCCGCGCCGAATGACTTGGCCTCGTATACCATCCCATTTCCACTCGGCTATAAAGTCATCCACGTTACCAAGACTTTGCGGATCGACGTCAGCATCGATCGGATGGGCCAAGCAA
>JANMNK010000998.1:0-1734 GCA_031373875.1 Pirellulaceae bacterium
CCCGAAACGCGGGAGCTTGAACGAAGAACCGTTCTTCGCGAGCGTATACGTAACCTTTGGTATCCGAGTAACGAGCGACATCCAACCAATGCCGAGCCCAAGGTTCACCGTATCGCGGCGACTCAAGCAGGCTGTCGATCAATTTCGCGTAAGCTTCGGGATCAGGATCGGCGACAAACTGTTCGACGGCTTCGGGAGTCGGAGGAATTCCCCAGAGACTGTAAGTCGCGCGACGAATGAGCGTTCGACGGTCGGCTGGACTCGAAGGCGATAAATCTTGAGCGTCGATTGCTGCCAAGATAAAGTTGTCGATCGGAGTCTTGCACCAATTCGCATCGGATGCGGTAGGCGGCTTTGGCGCAGTAACTTTTTGAAATGCCCAGTGATTCTTCCAAGCGAGTTCGCGTGCGTTTGGACGCGAAGCATCCGATTTAGGCCAATGTGCGCCGGCACGAATCCAGTGCTCGAACGCTTCGATTTGAGTTTCAGACAATTTATAATCCGGTGGCATTTTTAAGCTGCCGTTTTGCCGGATAGCTTCTACCAATAGGCTTTCCTCAGGACTACCTGGCACCATTGCGGGCCCCGAATCGCCTCCTTCAAGTACCTTTTCGTGCAAGTCCAAACGCAGACCGTTGCCTTGTTTGAGTTCATCGTGGCATTTCGAACAGTGCTCGATTAGCACCGGTCTGATGGAGTGCTCAAAGAAATCTTCGACCGATGGATCTTGCCCAAACGAGAAGTGGCAGCTTGTAAACACAACGCAGCAAAACCAAGCCAGCACGACTCGAAAAGCGACATAGTGATTGCATGCTTGGACAAGAGTCATTTTCCAATACAGGAAAAGCCTTCTCACCGCTGTCGTCGAAAGCGACTTCGGCAATTCGTTTGAGCAAAGCGAAGTTTTTGTTGTGGTGTGCATCGCTTGACGGATCTGCTCGATAATTTGTTTTTCGGATTCGAAATGTGTGCTTCGCTTAGACGCCAACAAAATGTGATGGTTACTATGCAATCAGTTCGGGAATAGGTTTACCGTGATCGACGATAGGAGTTGGTCGGCCGTTAAAATCACGAATCAGGGTTTTAGAGGAATCGATTCCTAAGTGGTGATAAATCGTAGCCAAGAAATCTCCTGGGCCGCAAATTCGCTCGATCGCATCTTCGCCGCGTTTATCCGTTGCGCCGATGTACCGCCCGGTCTGGATTCCCCCTCCGGCCCAGATGTTCGAAAACGCTCGAGGCCAATGATCCCTGCCTGGTTGTCGCGTTCCCGCTGGTCCGCTTGCATTGCCTTCGCCAGTGCTGGGTTCATAAGTTATCTTCGGCGTGCGTCCAAACTCGCCAGTCACAACCACAAGTACGCTTTTGTCTAAACCGCGTTGGTAGATGTCTTCGATCAAGGCAGAAACAGCTTGATCGTAAGCATGCGCGCGAAACCGCATCGCATCGAACACATGGTGATTCACGGCATGATCGTCCCAGTTGCCAACTCGGCCACATAAAGGCCCGCTTAGACTGGTTGTAAGTACATCGACGCCCGCTTCGATAAGTCGCCGGGCAAGCAAGAGTTGTTGGCCCCAAGAGTTTCGACCGTAGCGATCACGCGTACGATCGTCTTCTCGACTTAGGTCAAAAGTGCTTGCGCGGCGCGCTGCACACCGGGCACGGCGGTGAAATCGGGTTCGCCGATGTTCAGGTAGAGCATGCGCTCACCGCCCAGCGCAGGGTCGCATG
>JANMNK010001020.1:0-2704 GCA_031373875.1 Pirellulaceae bacterium
GTCGCTATTGAGCACAAAGTTCGCTGCACTTGTCGGACCCGAAATCAGTGTGACAACAAACGGTCCGCCTTGCGGGTCGGCATCGTTTGCGGCAACGCCGTCATCGATCGTAAAGCTTGGGGTTGTATTTCCCGATGCATCGGTCGTAATCAAACCAGGATTCGCGTCTTCATTGACTTCGTAACGATCGTTGATTGCCGTTGGTGGATTACCTGGAACGATCATCACAGGATAATCTTCCACTTCGCCGCCAACCGCTAGACCAGCAGGCAACAGTCCGCCATCGGCACTGATACGGAACCGAGCAAAAGCTTCGGTCGCGACCAGCGGGTTCGGAGTTGATGCAGGTACCTTGATCGAGAAAGTTCTCGTCTTGGCATTTGCAAAAAACTCGACGCTGTCAACGACCTTTTCGCCCGCATCATCCCAGTCGCCGTCCGTGTTAAAGTCAATCCAACCGTCGACAAAACCAGGTGAGCTAACCGTTACCGTGATATCGGTAGAGACATTCTTGTTGAACACGCCCGTTGGGTTACGGGGTGATACAAATTTGACTCCGTCATCGTCTGCTCCGTCACCTTCGGCGTTTGGCGTTGGACGTCCATTGGCATCGGCATCGACCAAGCGACCTAAAATAGGCGAACCGGAAGAGACCACGTGACGAGCGCCGTCGTGTTCATGCAGAGTTGGATAGCGACCATTGGTCGTAGTGTATGGATCTGGAGCATCCCCATAATCCAAGCCAACACCTGGCATCAAGATCGTGAACTCGGTCTCGCCATTGATGCGATTGGCTTTCAAATTGTTTCCAGCAAGGTCTTGGACGCCACGCAGGAAGAAATTCGGGAAAGCTGGATCGATGAACGCAGCATTTTCAACGAAGACAGTATTGCCGCCTCGGTAAGTACCCGCCAAGACAGTGTTCGTAGCTGAATTCAGTGCTTTGACGATCGACCTAGCAACTTGATCTGCAGTGAAAGTCGAATCCTGGGCGAATCGAATTGCCATTGCCCCGCCCGGTACACCTTCGGAACGAAGGCTTGGTGCGAAACTAATGTCAGAAGTGGAACGAGGCGTATCCAGTAGTCGAACACGACCGTCTGCCTGTACTTCGACTTGATATCCGATAATCGAGGCTTCGATTGCAGCGGCAATTGCGTTTGCAACGTCGATTCTCGTACTCGCGTTATCAAACAAGATCGGGATACGACCGGCGTTAACACCGTTGCTTGCACTGATGTTTTCGAATTCAAAGGTAGCCGAGTTGACGCCGTCGTTCAGCGTAAAGAACTCGCCATCGGTCACGTTTCCGCGTTCTATTGCAAGCTCAGAATCAAGTAGGTCGACTTGGCTCTCGTTGATCAATCCCAAGTCGACTTTTCCCGCGCCGATATTGACAGCGTTGATTCCCAATCCAGCACCCGAAATAACGACAGCCATGGAGGTCGCGATATCATTGGCGTTGGACAAGGACGAGTATTGGATGACTTGGTTACCAGGCTGACTTGGTCCGCTCAAATTGCCATCGAATTCAAAGACGACCGTTTGATTATTGCCGGTAAGCGAGAAAGTTGAGTTGTCGGTAATATCCAAACCACCGCGTGTCGGGACTTTCAAAACGATCGAACCAACAATTTCAAACGTTGTGCTTGGACTGACGCCTGGGTCACCGAACAAAGAAACATTTGGCGAA
Source organism: Pirellulaceae bacterium (assembly GCA_031373875.1). GTDB lineage: Bacteria > Planctomycetota > Planctomycetia > Pirellulales > Pirellulaceae > JANMGV01. The sequence continues at coordinate 1,694 of JANMNK010001020.1, forward strand.
TTCACTAAGGAAATAACATGGGCATCGGTTCCGCCGATGGTGATATTTCCGTCTTGCAAATGGATAGGATCCAGGTTGAGATTGGTGCTTCGAATAGCGTCTGCTAAGCGAACGCCGATCTCATCTTGTGTATCGCGATTTTGGAACGGAACGGCGATGTTCCCAGCTCCCACTACACCGTCGGTGGTGAATTCAAATGTCCGGCGAATTGCTCCAAACGAGATATCGATAGTCGATCCATTCGTCAGCGTGCGTGAAACGCCCACAACAGCAAGACGCGAGGAAACGACGTCGGCCAAGCCAGATGCTGGCAAGCCAAGATAAACGAGATCCGTGCCAACAAGCGAAGGACTCAAGGCGAGACTAGACGCTTGGATTGCGTTCAAGATCAACAGTGCCACTTCTGCAGGCGTGGAAGCTTGCGAGCTGTCGATAACCGTTGTACCCGCATTGGTAATTCCGTCGGTGTCAAACTCGAAGACGATTGTTCGGGCACCATCGTTCAAGGTAAAGAACTGGCCATCCGTCACACCACCGGGTCGCGCTCCTTGCGGAGGAACTTGCAGAGCTAACGTCGAGTTAGGTTGCGACAAGCTCGAGAAGGACGTATTGAGCCGTACTCCCGCAGGTGCTCCAACAAAAACTCGACCGTTACCCAATAGCCTTGGTGAAACGTTAAGCGGCGAGTTGTTGATAGCATTAGCTATAAGCTGAGCAATCTCGTCATTGGTCGAGTTGACTGTGAAAGCGATCGGGAAATTCCCTGCTAAGACTTTGTTGTTGCGATCCAACTCGAAAGTCGCAGTTGTTAAACCGTCGAACACGGAGAACCGTTCGCCATCGCTGACGCCACCGATACCGCCACCTGCGACAGGTACGCGAATCATGAGGCCTTGAGGAAGCTGCAGCCGGTAACCGCTGTCGAATTCGAAATGGACGATTCCGCTATCCAAATCGGTTATCGTGAATCCATCGCCGTCGATGATCTGGTCACCCGCAGGAGCCGTAATC
>JANMNK010001022.1:0-4646 GCA_031373875.1 Pirellulaceae bacterium
CGATGAATTCGGCGCGCTCCAGCCAGGATCACTTAATAGGAACGCGGGGTTGCCGTAACCTGACGTGATATCGATCATGCCTTTGTTGCCGAGAATCCGCAACCCAAATCGGCTGGGCGTGGAGCCAGCGTTGCGTTGCGAAGAAAAATAGCCAACAACGCCTTTGTCAAAGCCATACATCGAATCCACCCGCGAACCGGCCAGCGGTCCCAGTCCTTCATTGCCTTGACGGACCGATGCTCGCGTCACAGGGTTATCGCCCTCGGTCAATCTTGCAAAACAACTTCGCGGTTGCCCTGCAAACGCCCGCATCAGATCCAACACGTGCGAACCCAAAACCCACAAGTCCTCACCACCACCCCGAGCGTCTTCTTTCCCGCGAGCCCGAATTTCAAGCAAGTCACCAATCTCGCCTGATTGAATGAGCGATTGAACGATGGCAAGTTGGGGCGAATAGCGACTGATGGGGGCTACTGCCAATTTTAGATGCCGCATCTCGCACGCGCGTATGATCTCGTCGGCTTCGCGCAGGTTCCGGCAAAAAGGCTTCTCCATGTACATGTGACAAGAGTTTTCCGCGCACGTCATTGCCATTTCGTGATGGCGATCGATCCACCTCGGAGAAATAGAAACAATGTCGGGTCGCTCTTTCTTGAGCATGTCGCGGTAATCAGCATAACCTCTCTGTGCACCGGTTCGAGGAATCGCTTCTTGCAGGCCATCGGCGTTGTCGTCTGCGACGGCAACGACTTGGCACTTTGGGATTTGCTTCCAAACGGTGTCCAGGCCGTGACCGTAGTTTCCTCGTCCCGTGCTGCCGATGATGCCGACTTTAAACGCAGCCATGTCATGATCTTTCTGGGGATGCCCAATGGTCTTGTCGATATTGTCGCTGCATCATTGAGCTTGCCTCTGGATCGCCGACGATCTGGTGATTTGCGGGATCGTATTGAATGACGCGACCCACTCTTGCCGCAATGTTGGACAAATGCACGATTCCAGCGGCTAGTCGACCGGCGGTTATATCCGCGTGCGTTGATTGGGAGTTGTTGCGAATCGCATTTAGAAAGTTCTCATGGTGTGCAACTAAATCGCCACCTCCTTGGCGTTCTTCGCGAAGCACATTTCGCGGACCATACAATTTCCACCCGACGCTGTGACCCAAGATTAGGCATCCTTCGGTTCCGTAGAATGCGGCACCATTTTCATAGCCTTCTTGGACGTAAGGAGTCCAAATCCGTTGTTCAAATAGGAATTGCTTTGCCCCGCGATCTGCGGAAGAATCCGCAAAGTCTGCGATCGCGTACTGCGTGTCAGGAAACTGCTGGTCGTCGTCGAAGAACAATTTATTGCCAAAACATGTCACGCGATTCGGAAATGTTTTGACATCCATTCCCCATAATGCGACATCGATATCGTGAACGCCGTCGTTGCCGATGTCGCCACAGCCAAAGTCGTACCACCAGCGCCAGACGCCATGCAATAAATTCTTGCGATAAGGAACTGCCTGAGCTGGGCCAATCCAAGTATCAAAATCGAGTTCGGGTGGCGGTGCAGTAGGTTCTTCGTGGCCAATTGATCCGCGTCGCTGGCTGTTCCACGCTTTACCGACTAACACCCGACCGATGGCACCCTCGCGAAGCTTGTCGATGGCGGCTCGAACGAACTCTGTACTTCGGCTCTGGGTACCGACTTGCAATTTCTTGCCCGACTTGTCGACTGCTTCTTGGAGAAGCTGCCCTTCACGCAGATTGTGGCAGCAAGGTTTTTCGACGTAGACATGTTTGCCTGCCGCGAGTGCCATGATAGCGGCAGGAGCATGCCAATGATCCGGCGTGGCGATGAACACGGCTTGCACGCGTTGGTCATCCAGTATCTTGCGCAGGTCGGTTACACCCTGAGGCGCGCGGTGAGAAACCTGTTCCGCTTCTTTGATCGCATTTTGCAGGCGGTTGCTATCGACGTCACAAACGTAAGCAAGCTCGACGTCCGTTCGACGCGCGAGCTGACGCAAGTGGTTCATCCCCATTCCGCCAGCACCAATGATTCCGATAGCAATACGATCTGCGTCCTGCGCCGTAGCCAAACGCGTTGCTAACGGTACTGCAAAGGAAGCGACAGCCGATTTCTTAATAAAGTCGCGACGAACAGGTTTCGACGGTAATCTACTTTTTGACGACATCGGAGTGTCCACTTCAGGAAGGCAGGGATTTTTTTGGCGGACAGGCTTTTTTGATAGAGAAGCTACATTCTCGCCAAAAATCACCGTGCATGTAGAGTTTTTGAAGAAAAAGCCGGGGCCTCGTCACAAGTTTTTACGGCAAAAAAAGGTAGGACGGGTCTCCAGGCCCGTCATTGGTTTGGGTGAAAGTGTCGGTTGGTTGAAGGTGTTGATGAGGTTATAGGAATTATTTGGATAGCGGGCGATGGCTGGATAAACTGCGATGTTTGGGAAAAAGTCTGTGTCGGGATGGTAGATGACTGGATGGTTTATTATCGGACGGGCCTGGAGACCCGTCCTACATGGTTGGTGCTGCTTTATTTCAAAAACCCCTAATTAGGGCTGGTTTTGCTGAGGCCTGGGATTTTGCAATTGCGATTGAGTTTCGTGGGGATTTGGGTATATTCCTCGGTTCTCAAAATTTAACGGCAGGCTTTATACGTAACGAGCTAACGCTGCGTTGCGACGTTCTTAGAGGATGATCATGGCAAAGATGTGTGAAGTTTGTGGAAAAACTCCGCAAGTTGGCAACTCCGTTGAAATACGCGGTAAAGCGAAATACTTGGGTGGGGTCGGGACTAAGATTACCGGCATTACTCGTCGACGCTTTGAACCCAATCTTCAACGAATCAAGGCAAGCTTGCCTAATGGCAGCGTCAAGACCTTGCGCGTTTGCGTTCAATGCATTCGAAGCGGCGTAGTTCGCAAATCGGTTCGCCAAAAACCATTTGCGATCAACGAAAAGTCCTAGTCATGTCGTTGACACGCGACCAGGTTCTAAAGATCGCGTATCTGGCGAGACTGCGGTTGGAACCATCGGAGATCGATGGTTTAACTCGACAGTTAGGACAAATCGTGGACTTAGTCGACAAGCTTTCTGAATTGAACACAGATGGTGTCGAACCGATGGTTCACGCTATCGAACTTGAAAATGTGATGGTTGAGGATCAAGTCCTCCCATCGCTATCTCGAGAGCAAGCACTCGCGAACTCGCCCGAATCGGATGGCGAGTTCTTTTTGGTTCCGGCAGTCATGGGACCAGCCAAGTAGCGAATCGCACTTGCCGCCTGCCGCTAGTCAACCAACGTTCGGGAATCGTTCAGGAATTGATTTCGGTCAGTTGATTGATCAATACCGACACACGCGGATCGCAAGCCGCGTTGAGGCAGAGGCGACGATGGTCTTCCATCAAGGTCGCATCGATGTGCTCCTCGAGCAACTCAAGCGTTTCGTTGACGTTCAGGTTTCCCTTGACGACTTGAGCCGAATTCAACAAATACAATCCTGGCAAACTACTGCAGATGTGCGGTAGCCTTCGTGAGTAGTTTACCGTTGGAAGAGCCATGACTTGGCGTGCACGTGCCGTCTGGATTGCGATCACTTGCGACCGATCAAAGCCGGGATACATCTTTTCCAAAGTCCCCAGGCAGCGCTCGTGAATCGCATCATCCGATTCGTCAAATCCGGCATCGTTCGCAAGCAAATACTGCGGTAAGTAAACCAAGTAATGCCCACCAAGTTTCTCTGGTTTAACAATCGCACCCATCTCGATGATCCCGGTCAACGGGACCCAAGAATCCGTAATGTTGGTGACGTAAAAACCTCCAAGAGGCTGTTTGAGCAACAACGATGTGCAGACAACACCCAAATACTCGGCTGTGCCAAGTCGATCGTGCTCGTCCGGCGTCAAGTCCGGGCAACTTTTCGAAATCACCGACGAAGGCACGGTCATCACCACGCGGTCAAATGTGTGCTTTTCGAGTGCGTCCGAACGCCCGACGGTCACCTCTAATTCGTGGCTTGTCGGACTCTTGGCGATATGACGAATGGGAGAGGAGACTCGTAGATCGGCACCTTTTTCTATGAGCGCCGCAGTAATCGTATTGAGTATCCGCCGATAGCCACCTGGAACGTAGCCAAACATCTCTTTCTTCATGCCGCTACGGCGCGCTTTGTACATGCGGTCGATGTAGGACCAAATGAAAGCTGCCGACGTACGTTGATAAGCTTCGCCCAGTTTGGCTTTTATCAACGGCAACCAAATCTTTTCGAACGTGGAATTGCCGCTCCATTTGCGTAGCCATTTTTCGACCGGGATCTGCTCGAGTTTCCGCCAATCCTTGATCTTGGAACCAAAGAAAATCGTCGAGCCCAACCGGAATTTTTGCCATAGGTTTAAAGGCGGGAATAGCAGGAATTCAAGCGAATTGGATAGCGAACGGAGTTTGCCATCCGAATAAAAACCGGTTCGCGTTTGAACCCATTCGATTTCTTTTTCAAGATCGAGTTCTTCGAGAAGTCTGCGGAGTCGTGTGTCGGATAGGAGCGTCACGTGATAGAAACGATCCCACGTCACATCACCGACTTGCCAAGCACTTGTGAGACCGCCCATTTCATCGGCAGCTTCGAACAACGTTACTTTTTG
>JANMNK010001134.1:0-5389 GCA_031373875.1 Pirellulaceae bacterium
CAATTTGGTCGATGGCGAAGCTGTCCGAGACGTCCTCAAGCGGCCGGTTCTGAGCGTCGTGATTCCGGTTTATAACGAACGCGACACTATCTTGGATATCGTGGCAGCGGTTCAACAACTACCAATCGACAAACAGATCATCATTGTCGATGACGGGAGCACCGATGGCACGCGCGAGCGGTTGCAGCAGTTCGCCGATACGCCCGGCGTTGAAGTCTTTCTGCATAGTGTCAATCAAGGCAAAGGGGCCGCACTCCAATCGGGCTTCTATCTAGCCGAAGGCGACATCGTGATCGTTCAAGACGCCGACCGAGAGTATTCCCCACAAGAAATATTGCACGTCATCAAGCCCATCTTGATGAAGCAAGCCGACGTCGTGTACGGTTCGCGCTACTTGGCGGGAAATAGTCGCGACTCAAAATTCCATCAATGGGGAAATTCGATGTTGACTTCACTCAGCAACATTGTGAATGGAACCAAATTGACCGACATGGAAACGTGCTACAAAGCATTTCGTCGCGATATTCTCCGTTCGGTACGAATCCAGCAAAGACGATTTGGTTTCGAGCCCGAGATCACTGCCAAGCTCGCACGCAGCGGCATAAAAATTGTCGAAGTTCCCATCTCCTACTCCAGTCGCTCGCACAGCGAAGGAAAGAAGATCGGCATTCGCGATCTATTTAACGCCATCTACTGCATCTTCCGATACGCTTGGTTTCGATAGCAAGATTTTTTCGAACCAGAGCTCGTCCTACGGTAGAGATCGTCTCGCAGTCGCGTTCTTGAAGTTCCCGTTTTCGGAATTCCATGCGGCATCAATGCGGCGTGTCGTTATGTGTCTTGGCCAAGTATCACGAGCTTGTAATAGGCCAGGCCAAGAACAAAAATCCACCATGAATTGAACAGCAGCGCAAGGAATGTTCCTGCGCCCAGGAGCGTCCACCGCATCTGATCATTGCGGCGGAAAGCGAAAATCGAAAAGAGTGTGAAAACTGCAATTCCCAATAACACCGATGCGAGAATGGCCAGCGGTAACAGAATCGACACGCCCATTTTGAATCGCTCGAAAATTGTTGCGGAATTGTTGCACGCCGACCGACTAAGCCCAGTCCAACGGATTCAACCAAATGGACTTAAGTTCCCGCCAAGCCAGATCGACTAATTTGGTTTGTTTGGCTCCCAGAATACGAACTTGCGAATCGCCTGTGACTTTACCGATGTGCAGGCTTGGCAAGTTCGCAAACAATGCCGCGAATTCCACTGATTTATCGGGAGTGACTTCGCACAGGAATCGACTGTTGGATTCCGAGAAAAGTGCCACTCCGGCATCGATAAATTGCTGCCTGCATAGTTCCGCAATATCGATCTCGACACCCAATTCACCAGCAAACGCCATTTCGGCAAGTGCAACCGCGAGGCCACCTTCGCTGAGGTCATGACAAGATCGCACAAGCCCCTGCATGATGGCTTGATGCATCGTTTTGAAGATTCGCAAAGCCAATGCGGGATCGACTTTCGGGACTTCGCCCCCGTGACAACCGGCAACCATCGCAGCATGAGAACCACCCATTTCATTTCGGGTTGGTCCGACTAAGAATATTGCGTTCCCAACTGCTTTGACATCCATGGTGACGCATTTCCGAACATCGTCGACTTGCCCCATGGCGCTGATGAGCAAGGACGGTGGAATCGCGACGCATTGGCGTTGACCTTGATCATCCGTCCAAGTGAATTCATTATTCAGCGAATCTTTGCCGCTGATGAACGGGGTGCTCCATTCGATCGCTAGATCATGGCACGCCAGCGCGGCACGAACCAGCGAAGCCAGCGTCTCGGGTCGCTCCGTATTTCCCCAGCAGAAATTGTCGAGCAATGCAATGCGTGACGGATCGGCACCTACGGCAATCGCATTCCGGACCGCTTCGTCCATCGCGCTCGCAGCCATATGATACGGATCGAGGTCACCATAGCGCGGATTCATTCCGCAACTAATGGTCAGCCCTCGCATGCTGTCCAATCGCGGACGCACGACCGCAGCGTCGCCTGGTCCATCGCACGACGGACCGACAAGCGGTTTGATCACGCTGCCCGCTTGGACTTCGTGATCGTATTGTCGAATGATCCAATGCTTGCTCGCGACATTGGGCGACGCCAGAATCTTTGTCAGGATGGACTCGATCGATTGCTGATCACCCGCATTAAATTCCAGCGGAATCGTGGCCGGAGTTACATAGTGAGCTTGTCGGATAACGGGTGGTCGTCCATTATGAAGGAACTTCATCGACAAGCACCCAACTTCTTGACCTTGATACAAAAGCCGCAGTAAGCCGGTAGGCATGAACTGGCCGATGATCGTGGCTTCAACACCCTCGCTCTTGCAAAGTTGCTCAAGTCGATTCCACTTTTCGGGAGGGACCGCCATGATCATGCGTTCTTGTGCTTCGCTAATCCAAATTTCGGTATAACTAAGCCCGTCGTATTTTAGCGGTGCGCGGTCCAGCCAAACTTCGGCACCGATCTCTTCGCCCATCTCGCCCACCGCGCTACTAAAGCCCCCTGCCCCACAGTCGGTCACAGCGCTATACAAGCCTTCGTCCCGCGCTTGCAGCAGAACATCCATCACCATTTTTTCGGTAATCGCATTTCCAATTTGCACGGAACCGCCCGAGATAGACTCGCTTTCGTGAGTTAATTCAACGCTGCTAAACGTTGCACCATGAATGCCATCACGACCCGTCCGACCTCCGACAGTCACGATCCAATCCCCGGGCATTGGTTGTTTCTCCGCTTTGTCGACCGGGAGAATTCCAACGTTGCCACAATAGACTAGTGGATTGCCGAGATAACGCGGATCGAAATAGACGGCGCCGTTTACGGTAGGAATTCCCATTCGATTGCCGTAATCGCGAACACCGGAGACAACACCTTTCATAACGCGACGTGGATGGAGAACGCCTTGAGGCATCGTGCTTGGCTCGGTATCGGGGGGAGCGAAACAGAATACGTCCGTGTTGCAGATCGGTTTGGCCCCAAGCCCCGTTCCCATTGGATCTCGAATGACGCCGCCAATGCCCGTGTTAGCACCACCGTAGGGTTCGATGGCCGAAGGGTGGTTGTGCGTTTCGACTTTGAAGACCACGTGATAGTCCTCGTCAAACGTCACGATGCCCGCATTATCTTTAAAGACTTTGACGCACCAGTCATGGATGCCAAGTCGTTCGCGAATCGTCATCGTCGCGGCGAAGATCGTTTCCTTGAGCATATTTTCAAAGTGACGTTCGCCGTGATCGTCTCGATAAGCGATTCGGCCTGCGAGCGTTTTATGGCTGCAATGCTCGCTCCATGTTTGAGCGATTGTTTCCAACTCGATATCGGTTGGTTCACGTCCCATTTCATTGTAAAGTGCTTGGACGGTTTGCATTTCGGCAATCGAAAGATGCAATTGCCCTTCTTTGCTAAGTTTTAAAAGAGCCTCGTTTCCAAGTTTGCGGATCGGCAGGACATTGACCTTAAGCTGATAGGGCGTGCTGATAGCAAGATGTTTGAGCGTCAGAGGGCCGACGATCGTTTCCTCGATGGAATCGTTTGCCAGGACTTTCTGACACAGACGTTGGAACTGGCCAGCGTCCGCGCCGCCTACCCAGAATTTACGGAAAGTTCGAACACCGTTGACGTTGATATTGAGGTTAGCAAGCGCCTGTTGCGTACTGAGAGCAACTGGGTCCATCACCCCTGGCTTGGGCAAGACGTGAACCAGAGTGCGAGAGGCGCCTTCGCAGGGACAAGCATTCAGGGCAACTTCCCCAACACGAGCTACAACGGTTCGCTCCGCTATAGGATCGGCCAGCAGTGTTTGGGCAGCGCGTTGGACCAAGTCCAAGGGCAATTCACCTTCGAGGAGATAACCTCGGGCCGCGACCACGTGCATGTTTTTCCCGATGCCCATGTCGCGAGCGTCGGCTACTACAGAATGGCCCAGCAGATCAGGCTGACCGTCAGCCGGATGAATGTCGATTTCCCAAAGCGTCACGAATATTTTTTCCCGCCTGAAGCAAATGCAAAAGCTGTTCTTGATCGCCGTTTTCGATCGCGTCGATCCACTGTTGCCAAATTGTGGCAAAGTTCTTCAAAGCGTGTAAGACAGGGCCGCGATTTTCCTGAATGATCTGACGCCACATTTCTGGGTTTCCGCTGGCAATCCTCGTGGAATCGGCCCAACCGCTCGCAGTAAGAGGTCCAAATTCTATGGGGGTTTGTCCTGCAAGGGCTGCCGCAACGAGGTGCGGCAAGTGACTCGTCGCTGCAATTGCTTGGTCGTGCTCTATCGCCTTCATGATGCGAACAGTGGCTCCCAATGACTGCCAAAAGTCGGTTGCTCGCTCTGTTTTGCCATTGGATGTCGAATCGGATGGGGTCAGGATGACCAATTTTTTGACGAACAGATCCGGCGAAGAAAATTCGACCCCGCTCCTTTCTCCCCCAGCCATCGGATGCGATCCAACAAAATTCGCCAAGCCTGCCACGTCAGCTTGTTCAACGATTGTGAGCTTGGTACTACCAACATCCGTCAACAGGGCATTGTGAGCTGCATGACGATTGGCTTGAACAAGGTTAGCGACGATGGACTGGACAGGCGTGCAGATAACGACCAGATCGGCTTGATCGGCAGCTTGATCGATGGAACGGCTCGCGGAGTCAATCGCGCCCAAGTTGATCGCAGTCGCGGCTTTTGCTTCGTCACGGCAGACTCCAACGACGGTTTTGGCCAGTCGACGGGCTTTCAAAGCTTGACCGATCGCGCCACCAAGCAATCCAATGCCGACAATACAAACTCGCTGCCATTCAATAGTCAATCCAAATCACTCCAGAAATCATTCAATGAATCGTTCCGCAATCGTTGGTGGCCTAACATCATAACCAAGTTCGCGGTCGTTCGGGACCGTCAGACGATACAGGAACCAAGTTTAGGCCGACCATGGCATTTCTTCTTCTTCGTTTAGCCGCGTAGCGCGTTGTTTACCTGTTATTCACGTACGCGGGTGTTCTGTGCAAAGAGCGGATTTGGTGGCTGTGGGAGGCGCGCGTGCGGCGGCAAAACATTCTACGCCGAGATCGGGCGCGCCTGTGGCGGCTAAACATTCGTCGCCGTGGCCGTGCGCGACTGCGGCGGCTGAACGTGGTTTGTGAAAATGGGGAAACGATGAAACTTCTTGAACGAGCAGTTCCATGGTGCCCGCGCACCATAGACAACCCGCCTAAATTTACTATGCTCGGTCCATCCACACGCAACAGTTATGAGTTTGACGAGAAGGCGACAGTTCGTCTTCACACGAATTTAGAAAATCTGAAGAGTGAAGAGCTATGAACGTTATTGAAATGTTGAAAAGTC
>JANMNK010001166.1:0-4365 GCA_031373875.1 Pirellulaceae bacterium
GAAATAATTCGCTGGAAAGTTGTCAAATATACAAACAGCCCAATTAGGCCTATCCAAATCATTGGCCAGAAGGACTCCCAAATCCAAGGGCACGCAGTCGCAAGCGATAGCGGAACAAGAACGAGCAAATGTCTCAATCGGTTATTCATTTCTATGTACTAATCCCCTGCGATCTTGTGTCCAATTGTGACTTCGCTTTCCCGTCATGTGTAAAAAAGTCATGCGTTACCGAAGCAAAAAAGTTAGGGGTGATCCGCGTAATTTTAAAGACGCGATTTCCAGTAAAAAAAGGACACTTCTCGCTGATCGCCGGTATTCATTCTGGCATTTTCAAGTTAATCCACAGGTAAGTAAAATGTTTTATGAGCCTGAGACGCTAGCCGATTTTCCTCTGAACCATCTCGAAGATTGGCTAGCGCCTCAAGCTTAAATTTGATGGCTTTTGCATGGCAAAAACAAAATCGTTGGTTACCGGTAACGGCGTTCAACGACAAGAGTCGAAAAAAGTAGATTACGGAAAGTCTAATTATCCTCTAGGTCCGGTCTGCAAAAGTTGATGTTTGACGGTAACCTAGATTTTCGTTCGGCAATCGACATGAAAAAAGGCTCCAGAAAGCGTAACCTTCCAGAACCTTTTCGAGAGATGTAAAACACGACAGACAACGAGAATTCGTTACTGAATGTTTGCGTCGTTGCCAGCCGTTTTTGTAACCGTGAGCGAAATCTTCCCACCCTTGACGGCTGTTTTGGTTACCGAATCAATCGAACCAACTCGATTTCCCGTGTTCTCGTCAACGAGTTGCGCGTAAACGATGTGGCTACCCGCTTTCACTGAAAATACACCTGTGGCGTTCGGTAGAAGTATTTTTCCACCGGCGTCCAAAAACTGCTTTTGCGTTGGATTTGTTGGGAAATTTGCCGGAGGATCCACAATGACTGCGGCAATCATGCCCGACGAATTTTTGACACTGATCGAGGATTCTTTTTTGGCCCCGCCTGCAAAGCTGTTGCCAGCGAGTAGTGCGACCATTGCGACTGCGATAACAAAATTTTTCATGTTTCAACTTCCCTAAATTCAAGTAAAAATAAACTGCAAATTGCAAGAAACGAATTATACGAGACATCCTGTCCAAAAGACTCCGGTGAGACATGACGGTGTTTTCGATCTACTTTCAATTCAATAGGTGGCTTCAAAAATGGGAGCAAAGAAATGAAATTCAATCGAGAGCGACCGATTCACCTCCTTGCCGAGTACACAGCGCTCCTATAACTGAACTGTCAGTGGAGCTAGACAAGAAATAAAGTGAACCATCGAGTTTTGCGATATAGGCTCCTCCTCGATGCCATGAGGCCATGCCTTCTCTTGTAGAATTGATACTGCCCTTGTCGTGCGAAATGCAGTTCAAACCGAACGCCCAGTCGCCGCCTTCGCCCGATCGTCGATCTGGGCATTCCGCTATAGCCGCAGTGAACGTCAAGCCATCCACGATTTCGCGAAATGCGATTGCTCGGTCTGTACCGTTTGCCCGAATGAGAGCACCGCGATTGAATGTGTCACCTTCGACTGCTCCGATTAACGTTCCTAAAACTCCGGCATAATCCGTATCCCCAGCGAAGGAACGCGGCGAACTGGGACAGCGATACAACGAAATTGTCTCCAGAACGTTACGTTCATTATCGCCCGGCAAGTTCCAGGGATTTTGTAGATCAAGCCGATAGTAGAATTCGAGTTGCTCGACATGAGGAAGAATGTAAGCTTGCCACGACCAGTCGATATCGTTCTTCGTGTTCCAACCAGGTGGTAACCGTGTATTTGTGTCTTGATAATGAATGAGACCAAATACTTGGTTTCGCATTCGGTTCTCACAGTCAACGCGTCGCGCCGCTTCGCGTGCACCCTGCACTGCAGGAAGCAGTAAACCAACAAGGATGCCAATGATTGCAATGACCACCAATAATTCGACAAGCGTAAATCCAGATAGCACCGCAAATCTCCGAGTTGATATCGGTGAACATTTACTCATGACTACTCTCCACTAGCTGTACTAAGGAACGCGACGCTATGTCTGTGATTTTCCGAATGCGACGGAATTGAGGTGAGGAGGACGGTGGGAGGGATAAAATGCTTTCTACCGTCGGCTTCTGTGACCGTCAAGCAACTAATAATTGAGCGAAAATTATCTTTGGATAACTGGAAGAAAATTGATTGAATTCACTTCCGAGGTTGCCATGGGTTTTGCATTGGAGCTCAGGAATTTTCAGTTTCAAATTTTTTCCCCAACGTCAACGTTTCACAGATGATCGCGGAATTGTTTTTGAATAAGATCGATTTGGCATAGAACGATCTATGAAGATTATTAAGGTTGGCACGCTAAAAAACTCCGCCAATTACAGCTAATTCTTATTTGCGGATTTTTTCGGAACGCAATGTGCGGGTTCGATCGCGATGAGGCTAAATTGCCATTCTGCGTAGCGACAATTGTTAAATCTATTTTGCTTCTCGGCTAACTCGTATGCCCATTGGCTGCTGTAGACCGCAGCAAATCGACTAAGCAGAATTCGTGCGAAGATCACGCAGCCATCGGGCAGGTTCATTCAACTTGCGCCACTCAACCTTAGAATCCAGGCAGGGCTGACAGCAGAATAAAACAGATCGGAAACTTGAATAGAAGTGATTGAGAAAAAGTCGATTGCAATGATACTGTGATGGATCAATCAACTACTCGCTGGATGCGTGGACGTTATGAGGGTGGTTCGCCGGAACGACGTCCTCTGAGACGATTTGTCATTGGGTGCAAAACGCCTATCGATTTGCGTTTGCGAAATGAAAGATTTGAAGACGGCTGGTCAGTTCGGAGTTCGCCAGAGATCGATTGGTTTCGCGGCAGTTGTGGAAAAGGGGAGGGCGACTTTGTGTCCGGTTCGGGCGGATTCGTAGGCGGCCATGATAACTTGTAGAACTTCACGGCCATCTTCGCCGGTGACCAACGGTTGTTTGTCGTTTTGAACGCAGTCGACAAAGTGCGCCATTTCTTGGTAGAAACCGTAGTTGTACGCTTCGTCGTAAATTGTAAATGACCAACCGCGAGTACTGCCAGCTTTCTCTACGGCGTAGTCGTAGCCTTCTTGGCTGTACGTTTCGATTGAGTTGCCGTGAAGCAAATCTGCGTACGCTACACCTTTCCATCCATGCACCTCAGCTCGATCGTCCATGCCGCCGAGTTTGGTCCAGCTTTCCTCGGCCAAGCATACGACGTCGTTTTCGAATTCGAGAATCAACAGCGAGTTATCATCGCCTTGAGTTTTGTCATGATGGACTTGGGTGCTCATTTGTGCGTAAACGGATTTGATTCGTGTTCGCCCCAACATCCACCGAAAGAACTCGATGGCGTGACAACCCATGTCCATCGTCACACCGCCACCAGAACGTTGCACATCCCAAAAATGCGCGGCGTGTGGTCCGTCATGTTTTTCTGATTGTTTGATCAAAGTCGGTTTGCCAAGCGCACCGGAATCGAGTAACTGTTTAAGACGCACGTATTTGGGAGCGAAACAAAGTTCCTCAGCATACATCAGCTTGACGCGTGACTCGCGGGCGCAATCGATCATTTGGTCTGCTTCTGCCAAGTTGAGGCACAAGGGCTTTTCCATCACGATATGTTTTCCCGCATTCGCCGCATCGCAAGCTATCTGACAATGCAGATCGTTGGGTACGCCAACAACGACCATGTCGATGTCATCGTTTTCAAGCAAGTCGCGGTAGTCAGTAAAGTATTGCGGGATACCAAATCGCTTTGCAAAGTTCGCGGCGTTTTCGCCCGTCGGCGACGCAACTGCCAATAACTCTACAGCCGGACATCGCAATAACGACTCGGCATGGATAGAAGAAATGAACTGCGATCCGATAATCCCGACTTTAACCGTGTCGTGCATAAAATTTCCGCGATCCCCAATTGTAGAGCGATTGTCCTCAATCGCTCATAACCCCTTCCAAACCTGTCCAGCCGCAAGTATCGAAACCAAGTTCAGCGTGGTCGAAAGCTCAGCAGCAGCAGTAGCGCACTAAACGATTGCGATAATCGTTTTACAATTAAATGAAACACACCCCGTCGTTATCGCGCCCAAACCAAGGCTAATATTGTAGAGCGATTGTCCTCAATCGCTCATAACCCCTTCTAAACCTGTCCAGCCGCAAATACCGAAACCAAGTTCAGCTTGGTCGAAAGTTCAGCAGTAGCGCACTAAACGATTGCGACAATCGTTTTACAATCAAAAGAAACACACCCCGTCGTTATCGCGCCCAACCAAGGCTTACATTGTTGAGCGATTGGCCTCAATCGCTCATAACCCCTTCTAAACCTGTCC
>JANMNK010001173.1:0-5994 GCA_031373875.1 Pirellulaceae bacterium
TTAAAAATGTGCCGATCCAAGTGTATCGCACGACGAGATCGTAGACGATTAGTAAACCGCCGGTGACAACTACCGAGATCACAGAGACTTTGATCCATGCAGGCATGTCCCAGTTCTTGACCCACACCTGACCAACCACAACAAGCGGTAAATGCGTCAGGTACAGCCAATAGGAAGCGTCCGAAAAATATCGAATCGTCTTGCTTTCCCGAGTCAGTAACGATCGGAACATTCCAATACATCCGAACGCCATCGTCCAAGCGTATGTCGCTTGCAAGAATACTGATGCCGATCGAAAGTATCGCGAGGGAAGCAAGTATTCTCGGAATCCAAACATGCCCGATGTGAACTCAACGCCCAAAGGAAAAACTACCAATAGTGCGATCGGTAAGACCCAACGCCAGGTGTTACCGAGCCGCCGTTCAGCATCCCGGCAGTCAAAGTACATTGCGCCGAAAGCAAAAAAGATGCCATAGAAAATGAACACGTGCGACATAGGCAGTATGCCCATCGAAGTATCCGGTCCGAACAACCAGCTTTCTGCTGACATGTACCAGATAGGCATCATCGTAATCGGCACGAGCGCCAACAAATTGTAACGGGAAAGAAAAAGCCATTGAGGGGTCGACTTCAAGCGTAACAAATTCATGAAGATTGCATAAACCGAAAACACGAGTACGAACAACCAAAGGAACCATAAGAACCATAGGAACGAAAAGATCGGGTTGTAAATCAGCCAGTTGGTTAGGTCTCGAATTAGATTCGCGCCGGCATTGGCTTGAGCCGAGGGAACCGGCAGGTACTCGCCACCTTTTTCTTTAAGCCTTGCACAGATCTTTTCGCGATTGGATCGCACTACAGCAATGTCGGTTTGGGTGCCAAGCAGACTTGCAATGTATTGCACCGCACCTAAGTCGACATTCGCATTATGTAACGGTGTCTCGCCATTGTAATTCTTGGCATTCACATCTGCTCCCCGATCAATTAGAAGTTCGACGACATCGAACTGGCCAAAGAACGCCGAAGCGTGGAGCGCCGTTCCCCCATCGGTATTTCTCGCATTAGGATCGGCACCTTGATCCAATAGATGCGCGACCATCTGGCGCTGGTCATTGACGGCCGCCCAGGTCAGACGTGTGATACCGAATTGAGGATGATGATCGGTAAGCTGTAACCCATCGGTTAACTGTCTCTGCAACGATGCAACATCGCCGCCCTTGATCGCGGTCCACAGCTCAGTCTCTTTGGAGGTCTGACTCGAAAGGTCTTGCGCCGTGTTGTCATTGGAGCGAAATGCGTAACCGATCGTCCAAGTCAACATTGGAGAAACGGTTATCAATCCAACCAAGCACGGCAGCAACACGCGCCGAAATCGATGCCACACCAAAGCCTTGAGCCCCTTTGATCGCCACAGCATCGCCGTAAAGAAACCGCTCAACAAGAAAAACAGTGGCATGCGAAAACCGTGCACGCCCGCTTGCAACAAAAACATCCCAGTTGTTTGAACGCGATCCTGGACCATCCAAGGAAACGTTAACGCAAAGGACAAAGACGCATGGTACACAATTCCAAGCATCATCGCCGCCGCACGCAATGCGTCAAGGTCGTGCATTCGCGACGACGGAGCTTTAATCGGTTGCGGCATTGACGATACCGTTGCCTCTGGAGTCGAAGACATGCGTGTTCCTGATTGTTAGTATCTACTTACTTGCTCAGCCAATTCACGATGGTCTTGGTGACAGTTTCAGCGGCGTCTTGTTGCACAAAATGGTCCGCTTCGGGAACGGTTACCAACGTCAAGTCACGTTCGAGCCACTTCCACGTATCGTTCAGTGCACCAGGCAAGAGCGCTTTGTCTTTTAGTCCGTGAATGATGAGAACAGGGCACTGAACCTTCGGACCAATTTCAGTTGGGGCGGTGTACGGTTCCCGTGGATAATTAGCTTTGTAAAAATTGAGCATGCCTTCAAACGACGACTGACGAAACGCTTTGATATAGTGCTCACGAGCCGCGTCGTCACGCACCCAGCGAGCTAAACCTTCCGCAGTGAGTTGGGATGCCGCTTCCGGTGTTTGGAAGAAACGCGCATAAGCACTATTCTTTTGCTGTTCCGGGTTGTTTGCAAGCTCGCGGCGTAGGCCGTTGGGGTGAGGCAAATTAAGAATGATCAGCTTGTCAGTCATTTCCGGATGCATCATAGCAAAGGACCAAGCCACCATGCCGCCCCAATCGTGTCCAACGATAATCGCTTTGTCGCGTTTAAAATGTTTGATGACAGACTCAATGTCACCGACCAATTTTTCCATTGCGTAATTCTCGACGCCTTCGGGCTGATCGCTTTCGTTATAGCCACGTTGGTCAACCGCTACGACTTGAAACTTTTCGGACAACGCGGGCATTTGGGCACGCCACGTGTACCAGAAATCTGGGAAGCCGTGGATCATCACAACCAATGGTCCTTCGCCTTTCGTCACATAGTGAATGCGAACGTCGCCCGACTCTGCAAAGCCATGTGTCCCCAAGTCATCTAAAGCTACCGCGCCGGGCTCCGACGTCTTGCGTTCTGTCTGAGCGAGCACCGGTTGAATCGCAATTACAGCTAAAATCGCTAGAGCACGGACAAGCATGAGGGTTTTGCCGATCATAAAAGTAAACTTTCGAGATAAGTAGATCGCGTTCAGGAAAAACATGGCGTGGCAAACAGTACCCGCTGCTATTTCACTACTCAAGATTGTCTATCAAGATGATTGTCCAACAAGCCAATTCAGCGTTGTTAGGAAAAAGTCGACCGCTAAGGTCAGAACAACGCCAACTCATTACGGCCAATTGTATCGCTACGCGGCGCTTTTTTTGATTCAAACAACGCCGGGCTTTGTATCTGTTTGTATCCAATCACAAAGGAAAACTATACTGCAGTTGTCGAGTTCTGGAAATCGTAAGGAATTGTTGAATGAGTGCAAAGCGACCAAGTCAGTTATAACGTCCGGCACCTTTGTAAAGTGTATGCGGAGATTGACATTGGCCCTATGATTACAGTTGTATTTTACAATTCACCAGGCCTAATCGGCACTGCAATCCCATGAGCAAATTGCCTTACGAAGACGCACATTCTCTCAATCGACAATCCGTAATGATCGTCGAAGACGACGTCCAACTAGCTGCGATGATCTCGGATTTTCTCGCACCGCACGGATTTGATGTTCGAACGGAACATCGAGGGGACACGGCGGTGAAACGAATTTTGGCTGAATCACCTGAGGCTGTAATACTTGATGTGAATTTACCTGGTCTCGATGGCTTTGGCGTTTGTCGAACGGTTCGCGAGGCCTACGCTGGTACGATCATCATGTTGACTGCTCGTGGCGGTGAAATGGACGAAGTTCTCGGTCTCGAAGCTGGCGCGGACGACTACTTATCCAAGCCCGTTCGCCCCCATGCGTTGCTAGCAAGACTGAGAATGCATCTCCGTCGCATCCATGTCGACGAAAGAGCGGCCAGCGAACCGATCGTTGTGGGCTCGCTGGTTGTCGATGCAGGTCGACGGATTGTGGAGCTGTCTGGACAGCCCGTTGATCTGACATCTGCGGAGTTTGACCTTCTCAAATTGCTGGCAGATCATGCCGGCCAAACTTTGACGCGCAACGACATTCACTTGGCAATTCACGGGATGCGTTACGATGGTCAGGATCGATCCATTGATCTTCGCATATCGCGTCTCCGAAAGAAACTGGGCGACGATTCTTCTAAACCCCAACGAGTTAAATCCATTCGCGGTACGGGTTACCAGTTATCGGTTGACTCATGAGAAAATTGTTTGTTCGTTTTTACCTGAGCGTTCTCGCCGTTCTATGGCTCGCATGGCTTATTCACGGTTACGTGTGGACTTCCCGTTCGAATTCCGATCGCGATCGGGTAATCGTCACCGCTCATGGGGGAGGAGCAAGACTAATGCTCGCGGAACTGAACACTGCTAAATTAGAAGATCGACAAGCCACTCTTTTGCGAATTCGCCGCGATTTCAAGTATCCGGTCGATCTCATTCCGATTGCTGATTTGCCTTTATCCCTTCGAGCCAGAGTTACACGAAGCAACGAACGCATTCACTCGCTGCGATTGGCGAACCGCGGAGAATTCGTCGTCGCCGCGCTTCAAGACGGACAACAAGCGATTCGTTTCGGACCATTCCCGGACTATAGCGGAATTGCAATTGAGGACTCGCTCAGCGGTTGGATGCAACTGGCTGTCGATAAAATCAACAACGCAGCGAATGCACGCAGTGCATGCGGTGAGATGCAGCCAATATTCGATTTTCCGGTCGTCGTTGTGGAACGCCACGACGTACCTCTCGAAGCGCGAAAGCGTATAGAAAACGGTCGCGAGGTCGTATTCTATACGCCCGATGGTGAGCAATATTTTGCAGCGTCGGCTTTGACAAAGAGTAATGATTTTCTGCGTCTAGGCCCCTTCCCCAGTTTTGAACGAATCGACAAAAAAGCCGCCGCAACGACTCTCGCATTTGTGCTGCTCCCCGCTGCAGTCGCGATCGCACTCTTGCTGCGTCCGATTTCGAGTCAATTGCGTCAAGTTGAAAATGCAGCAAAGCAAATCGCCGCGGGTGAATTGAGTGCTCGAGTTGACGAACGTCGGACCGGCGCTGCCCGAACGCTGGCGTTGGCTTTCAATAACATGGCTTCCCGAACCGAAAAACTAGTGGAATCGCAACGCGAACTGCTGCAGGCTGTTTCGCACGAGTTGCGGACTCCACTATCGCGCATCCGCTTTGCAATCGAATTGATCGAAACTGCCAAAGACGAATCGGAGCGAGCACAACGACTCAAATCGCTGGAAACGGCATCCGAGGAACTTGACGAATTGGTTGCCGAACTGCTGCGATACGTTCGTCTCGAAACCACGCAATCCAATTTGCAGCGAGAGCCGATTTCGGTGAGCGAGATTTTAGAGCTGCTCGTACATAAAGCGAGAGATTTTAGGCCCTCAATTCAGATCGACTACCGACCGACCGATTCCGCAGTTGAGTGTTACGTCGAGGTCGATCGGCAGGAATTCCAACGCGCAATCGGAAATCTTTTAAGCAATGCGGTGCGGCATGCGCGAGAGCGAGTTACCATTGGTGCACAAATCGTCGACTCGGAGCTCATCATCGATGTGGACGATGACGGCAAAGGTATCCCTGAAGGCGATCGAGAACGGGTATTGGAACCATTCGTACGCTTGGACAATCTCGCCGAGGGTGAACATCGAGGCGTCGGACTCGGCTTGGCTCTGGTCAAGAGAATTGTTCGCAATCACAACGCCTACATCCTGATCCAGTCCAGTCCACTTGGCGGCTGCCGAGTCCGGACTACATGGCCTAAACATGTCGCAATAACTTAAGTCCAATCATTCGCAACAAACGACTTGATCGGACTTATAGCTCAGCCATCCAACACGACTTGATTACTCCACCTGAAAAAACCGTAAAGCAAGTTATTCAGGAAAGCAAGCTTCTTCAACGAAGGCGCCACGGCCGTTGGAATACGAAAGGCTGACAGCCCGAAAATGCGATGCACGATTTCGTTCGAACGCCAAACTAACTCGAGGCAGGAGCCAATCGATGCGTGGGAACAGGTTTGCCTGGACGAAAGCTCTGGAGTGTTTTGATTTCAAAATCGACATTAGCCTTGCCGCAAACATCGACGAGCGCACTCTTGATGGCCTCAGTCAGGAAGTCGGGATCAACGGCAACGCGGGCGTTGATCACCACGTCAGCTTGTAACGCACGATGCTCGGCACCGATGGAAAGTTTCGGGGCAGATGCACTGTTAACCAAATTTGCAACGCCGTATTTGCCGTCGGCCATCGCGATTACTTTGAGGTGTGCTACTTCGGCGTCATTTGCCAGCAGTCCGGCGTTTACAGTTTCCAGAATCGCGAGCAACAAGCTATCGATGTCGAAGGGCGCGGCGGATTTGACTAACACTTGAGCATTTAGC
>JANMNK010001231.1:0-2251 GCA_031373875.1 Pirellulaceae bacterium
GCTAAATACTGCGGTCACGCTTGCGACCCAAGATCAAACCGTATCTGGATGGATCAACGCGCTGGGCGATCACGACGTCTATCGGTTCACTCCCACACAGGACGGCGTCGTGCACTTGACGCTCGACTCGTCCTACCTTGAAAATCCAGCTTGGTCGGTCTGGCTCGATGGCGCTAACCCAATAGACTCTTCGGGCAATTCGCTCGACATCCAAGTCGAGGCCGGCAAGACGTACAATTTCAGCTTGTCCGATGCAGCCCGAATTGGATCATTCGAATTACAAGTTGACTGGCAACCGGTGAATAGCAACGGTGGTGGTTCACACATCGACACCGAAACCAACCTAGGTTCAGTCGCTCAGTTGAGTCGTAGCGTCGTGGCTGGCGAAGCGTTTTCTATACAAGCGGCGAGCGACGGCATCATGACCGTGATCGTCGACTCGGCAAATTCAGCGATTGGAAAACTGCAAGTTACGGATGTCGCGGGAATATCGCGCGTCGATTCAACGTGGGAAAACGGGCAATTGCGGCTAGATTTGCAAGTGCAGGTGGGCGCGGAGTTGTCTTTCAAAATTCCCGATGCAGCAAGTTGGCAAGGGAGCTTAAAAGTGCTCAACCTTGTCGAGCAAACGGGAAACATCGTCCACGTTCAGGGGCTCGCTGAAGCCGACATTTTTCAAGTTGACTTGAGCGACAGCATCGAATTGAGTGTTAACGGTGTCGCCTACCAGTTCAATTCGCAGTCAGTGCAGAGAATCGAGTTCGATGGCTCGACCGAAGGCGATACGATCAACATCATAGGATCGGGCAACGCCGAGAAAATCGAAATGCGCCCCGGCTCCTTTGCATTAGAAAGCTCTCAATTAACCATTACCGGTCAAGCCATCGAAGAAATCCACTTTGCGGGTGGCGGGGGGCCCGACCGAGCTTTCTTGTTTGACGCCAATACAAATGACACGTTGTACTCTCGCGCTCAAGAATCAGAACTAGTCGGCGTGGGATATCGCTATTATGTATCGAATGTGAGTCGATCGTTCTTCCATGCGACTGAAGGCGGCCAAGATATCGCATTTCTCTACGACAGCCAGGGCGACGACGGCTTGGCGGTGCGGCCTCAGTTCACAAGCATTCGAGGCAGCGATTATTTTAACTACGTTACGGGATTTGATCGCGTCAACGTATACGCAACCGAAGGCGGTATCGATTCGGCCGAGCTGTACGATTCCGCTGGCAATGACCGCTTTAACACGTCGGGCGATGCCGCCTCGATTGTGGGAACTAACTTTTTTAGCTATACGCGGTATTTCGAGAAAGTAGACGCATATGCAACGGCTGGCGGCAACGATGTCGCCTCGTTGTACGCGAGTGACCGGTCTGCGTTTTCAGCGGGCACAGACTTTGCCAGCTACAACGAAAACGGCTTGACGCGTGTGGCAACGGGGTTTGAACAAAACGAAACAAACGTCATCGCCCAGTCGAATTCTCCAAGCCTCTCATTCCAGCCTCAGTCCATCGACAGTTTGCAAAGCGTGCCAAATGAGTCATCTGTGATCCACGGCGCGTCGGAGCAACAGGATATAACTCGCGATGAAATTTCGAACGCGGGCGAAGGCAAAGCAGACTTTTTTGATGCCCCGACGCCCTACAATTCAGACTCGAAATCGGCTTGGTTGCTGGCTCGCGCGATGGAACATTTCGGGATTGACGAAACCCTGTTACGCGACGCCGACGAGGTCTTGATCACCGACCCAACAATCGAAGCCAACATCCTAGCGCGTCTTTTCGAACGCCGCAGTTAACCCACTAGCCTAGTTTCCTCAGTGTAGAGCGATTGTCGCAATCGCTCTGAGTACTGGATCTTTTTCCTTCATCATCCCCTGAACGCTCCTTCTAGATATTCCTAACGTTCCGTTATGCAATGAACGATTGGGACAATCGTTCTACAATGGGCCAGTTTCTCTACTGTTACTGCGATTATGGCAGCTGCTCTGTCAGTGTAGAGCGATTGTCGCAATCGCTCGGAGTCCTGGTTCTTTTTCCTTCATCATCCCCTGAACGCTCCTTCTCCATCCCCCAAACGTTCCGCAAGGCAATGAACGATTGGGACAATCGTTCTACAATGGGCCATTCTGGTAACTATTGCGGGCTGGGTAAATTGCGATTGCTCTATAGCTCGCTTTACACAGGAAACGAGATTTTCGGCTAACGTTCGAGGCCCTTGGGGCTCGAAGAATTAATCTTACGGATTCGTT
>JANMNK010001233.1:0-7176 GCA_031373875.1 Pirellulaceae bacterium
AGGTCGAGGTCGAGATTCGCACCGAGCGAGCCGACAAGTGGCTTGCCGCCAAGCCAACTGCAAAACTTGCACACAATTGCATCGGCTGCCATACCAAGTAGACTCGCTTCATCGATTCAGGACCTCTGCATCTCGCGACACGCTGGTATATCTTTAAAAGCAATTCTGCATCGAATTCGATTTTTTGTCCTTTGACGAGAGTCGAGTTCGCTTGATCTTGAGTACCCGATCACGTCCCCCGGTAGCGATCACACGATGACGCAAAACACCGGGGTCCGGAGTTCATAGCCCTGTCAAGATTCTATTAGTAGTTGGTGAAATGTTTGCGTAGTTCACGACGAAGTTCGTTTCGGGAATTAATCATGGGTTTGTAGCCGTGTAGTCGTCGTGCCGAGGAAGCGTATAGATGCGTTTGATTTCGGCAACGATTTGATTTTGCTTTACCGTCGTATTCGATGGTTTGCGCTGGAGCCATTTGTAAAACACTGCACGAGTGACTTCGAGTACTCGACATTGAGTTGCAATTGGCCATCGTTTTGATGTTCCAGGATGAAATCGCATCTCAAGAGTTTTCTCTTACAAAGAAGGCCGTCGCTTTTTTTTAAGATGTATGGTTCCATCTTAAGCTGACGATTTTCTTCACGAAGCCGTTTGAATTCCGCGTCGACGGATGTAGTGCTTTCGGCGTTGACGTTTGAGGTCCCATCGGCCTCAAAAGCTTTACGCCATTTATGGATAAGGTTGTCGCGAATTCTCAATTCGCTCGCGACAGCACAACAAAAGAACTTGTTCGTCGACCTCTTTGACTGCTTCAAGCTTAAATTCCCGACCAAATACTCGACGATTCTTCATAGTTCATTCTCCTGTCACGGATATCATGACATATGGTGACCCTGTGTCTACGAAACTTGGGGAACTTCAATCCCATGGGAAGCGATACAAGCAGACAGGATACTTCTCCAGCCCTTCATTCAGCGCTCGCACAAACGCGTCGTAGTCAGCATGCTTGTGAAAAATGAGTCCTTTTCCTTTCTTCATTCTTTTTGCTGATGATCCTCCTTCGCCCGATCCTCAATCGTCTTAATCATGTTCGCAATCAATAATTTTGGCAATTCGAAAAGAAAACCGGTAGCCAAGCTGAGCAAAACAATAATTACTATTGCGGCTGGCTCTTTGTAAAATCTAATTACCAGAGGTAGCAGCCCTGCGACAACCAATGTCAAAATAAAGAGGAACTTTAAGCTGAAGGACCATTTAGATTTCAAATGCAACCTCACTCTGAGCTTGGTCTAAGTTGCGTTCCTTTTGGAATGACTATGGATTGCCTACCATAGGTCGTGCCCGCTAAAACGACAGCTCGCCGTTTTTCAAGCTCAATGCAAATTGGATTTTATCCTAGCCCATACCCGCACAACTATATTGGCGGCAGGCCAATAATATTGTGAGTACCTTTTGTTTTGCGAGCAGTCGATCTTTGAGTTCGTAAACCATGTTCGTACCCACGTTGTTCGGGTCTCGCACCGAAAGCTGATTTCCTCCCGCATCGTAACTATAAACCGTCACATTGTCCAACTGATCCAAGCTGCGAAGCGTTCGGCCAGCGGCATCGGAACGCTGCATGAGGACGCCAAAACTACCCGTTTCAACTCTTCTTTCTCCGGTAAAGTACAAATTCTCGACTCCAACTGCTTTGCAACTACAAATGGATGCGGATAAAAAAATACAAAAAGCTCAACATCCCTCCGGAAATCGAAGCCGTTAGAATCAATATTATACCCGCTAGAAGCCAGCGATCAGTTGCTGTAAATAAGAGGCGAACACCTACCAGATGAGCGACGGCTGACATGACCAAAAGTTGCTGAATAGGCGACCCGTAAAAATTGAACCAAAACTGTCTCGCAAAGACGTCGCCAAATTCATCACTAAACACCACGCCCAAAACAACTGCGACTGGCCAAGCAAAGCATAAGACATAACAAACCAGATAATTGCGAGATGCAGTGTTGTTACCTTGTCGCTGTGCATTCAGCATTGTGCTAGTTCCTTGCAAAATTCGAATGCGGAGCCTTCCTCAACTTCTTTGAGCCACGCCTACCGTCGTGGTTCCGGGGTCCATATACCAACGGAATCAACTGGGACATCCATGATTTGTATTCTACCAAAACATCTTTACAAGAAACGCACTTGCACGATCACCATCGGCGGTGATTGTTCGGTGGATGGCTGGGCTGGGCTTTTGTAGCGAGCGAGTCTCGTATGAAATTCATCATGGCCAGCCGTAGGGTGTGGGCAGCGGGACGTGAGCCCAAGTAGCAGGTGCTAGCATTAAAGTAATCTGCCAGTTCTATCGTCGTTGCGCATCATATGCCGCGAAACACACCAATTTAGACATGGTCCCGCGATGGCCCATTCCCGCTTCAATAGAGAGCTGCTATTGAATAATCATTGGGGCTCCAAATAATCAATGGGGACCTACATTCTTAGAGTGAGTCAACCATATGGTGTGTCCCCATTGTGCAATCATACGCTTTCCCTGTCCCGAATCGGATCCTTCTTCATCAGTGTAGATTAGCGAAGATTAGTCGAATGGTGTGTTGTGTGGTCGTTGCTTTGTTAATGCGATTGGGTGGTTAACGCTTTTACGCTTTGGAAAAATTGACGACGGTTTCGGATGCGACCACTTCACACACCCTACTTTACTCAAAGGCAAGAAAACTCCAAGCTCGGAAGAAAAGTTGCCATCGCCCCATTATGTTTTGGCACATTACGCATTGCGCCAAATCGCCCTCTCCGACCCGTTGCAATTCCTCGATGTCGTCACCTCTTCTAACGCTGGTCCGTTTCTTGCCGCGATCTTCCAATCAGTCGAAGAACGTAGCGGCCAAAAATTTCCTTTCCGCTCGTCGGACCTGAGCATTCATTCGGTTCGTATCAAGAATTTCCCCTCGGTTGTCATCCAATTGCCCGAACCGCAAGAGACAGCGGAAGCATTCATGGTTGCCTTGGTAATTACGATGGCACCATCTCCTCAGAGCGCGATATCCAACCAGCAGTCCGTTGCTCGATACTTTACACTTGAAAAAGGATTTACGTTAACCGACGAGGCACGCACGGTTCTAGCGGAATGGACAACGGACCGGCATTCAAATTATGGGGATGGTCCCGTCGCAACGGTCGACGCCTTTTGTAAAGCCATCAGCCAGCACGTCTAGTAGAAACAGTCCCCTGCTGCTATTCCCCGTATCGGCTCACAGTATTGGCTCACAGTATTGGCTCACAGTATTGACGTTTGCAAGCGGAACAATCGCCTGCCGTATTCACTCAAAGGATTCGTTCGAACGCGAACTGCAATTTATCTTTTGGCGTCGGCCAGCACTTGATTCGCGCGGCCTTGAGGTGTCATCAGCGAGACGGCGATCAATGTCAGGAAACCCAATGGAATGGTAACTAGGCCAGGCTGACTAAAGGGGACCCACGCTTGTTCGGGCGGCAAACCGTAGATGTCTTTAAACGTGTCTGCACTCAGCAGGACCCATGCCAACGAAGAAACCATTCCGACCAGGATCGCCGCCGTGATTCCTTGGCGCGTCGTGCCTCGCCAGAACAACAGCATTATCAATGCGGGAAGATTCGCGGACGCTGCCACGCTGAAGGCCCATCCCACCAAATACGATACGTTCATCTTGCCAAAGACGATTCCCAAGCCAATAGCAATGATCCCAATACCGACCGAAGAAAACTTGGCCAAGCGAACTTGTTGATTATCATTTAGCGGAATGCGAGCGACATTCACCGTCAAGTCATGAACAATCGCGCCGCTAGCAGCGATGATCAATCCCGAAACAGTCCCTAGGACAGTTGTGAATGCGATGGCAGAAATGATTGCGAACAGCCACTCGGAAAATGATCGCGCTAGCAACGGTGCCGCCATATTGCTGTTGGTCATATCCAGCGAACCGCTGGCCATGGACCCTAATCCAATGAACAGTGTCAGCACATAGAACAACCCAATCGTAGAAATTCCAACAATCGTGCTTTTGCGAGCCGAGCTTTGGTCTCGAACGGTGTAGTATCGAATGAGAATGTGAGGCAACGACGCGGTTCCTCCGAAGAGAGCCAACATCAAGCTTAGAAAATTCAGTTTGTCGTAAATCTTGTCGCTGCGAATTCCAGCGAAGGCGGGTAAATTTCCCGGCGACATGACATCTTTACCGGAAACGATTTTCGGTTTGTAGACTTCTGTTTTTGTGCCGTTGTCATCGACCGTCGCAGGCGATTTTCGCCATAGGACAAATTCGCTTTGCTGAATCGTTGAAAGAAAACGAATTGGTCCGATCGGCCCAGTCGACGTTTGCCCGTTCGGCAGCGAAGCGACATGACCGACGGTTGGCAATTCCGCTTTTCCGGGTCCTTTTCCCTGCGGCAGGCCATTGATCAATTTTTGTCCCGAGGAATTGACGGCGACGGATTGCTCAGCCATCAGAGGTTGGCCATCTGGCGTATTGGCTCCCACTGACAAACCGCGATAGAGAATCATAGCCGTCAAAATCAGGCTAAAGAATATCAGCAATCCGCCCTTTAAGAACTGCACGTAAGTTGTGCTGACCATTCCAGCGGTAACAACAATGACAATCACGACTGCACCGACGATCGAGACGCCTTGTGCGTGTTGGAGATTGAACAACGGCTGTACGAGAGTCCCTGCACCGACCATTTGAGGAATGAGATAAAAGATACTTACGGCCAAGGTGCTCAGGCCTGCGGCAAGTTGTATGCCTCGCGATTGAAAGCGGCTGTCGAGAGCATCTGCAAACGTATACTTGCCCATTCTCTTCAGCGGTTCAGCGACCACAAACAAAGCGACCACCCATCCGGCAAGATAGCCAATGGAATACAGAAAGCCATCGTATCCGTAGAACGCGATCATCCCGCAAATGCCCAAAAAGGACGCCGCAGAAAGATAATCACCTGCAAAGGCAACACCGTTCACAAACCAATGGATACCGCCACCAGCCGCGAAGTACCCTTTTGCGGACTTGGCGCGAGAGCCAAGATAAAAGCTAAGTCCGACCGTGATCAAAACGATAGTCACAAATACGCCAGCGGCAAGCCAATTGATATCCGGGATCATCGAAGCCTCTTGCCGGTTAGTGTCGGATCGGTTGGAAGGTTGCCTGTCGTTGGAAATTTGCACAACCAGCCATACAGCAGTGCCATCAAAACGGCAACGACGATTAGTCCGATGCCATAGCAGACAGCAAGATTGAGTCCGAACAGAACGATTGCCGCGGTCGCGCCCGGTGCGAACGTATTAAGCAGCATGAATCCTGCGTACAACGCCGCATAAATGAGAAAGAGCCATCGTCCAATTCTGGCGTTTCGAGCTCCGACATCGGCACTCTCGTCATCGACATTTTGGTTTGCTTGATGAAGCACCATAAGAGTCCCCTAAAATTTGAGTGTGAGGATTTTAGCACAAGCCCACAAGATCGGCAGCCTACTCTTACCATTTGCTCAATATGCCTCCAATCTGCAATTTTTAGAGCGAATGATGGAACTATAAAAGTTAATGAAAGGCGCTGATTTGCAAAAATCCTACTGCTCCAATTCCGCCCTCGCGAGTAAAATGAGCGAGATTCTTATCGAACGAACAGAGGTAGCTTGCAAAGGCTAGTTTCCGGGGGTAAGACACATCACTCCATTTGCCGGTCTTAAAGCCAATGCCGAAATCCAATTCCGTGATTGCCAAAAGCAGCCAAGACGAGCTTTTCCATCTATTAACGGAGAGTTTCCCAGACATCGTTGCCTTTGAAGTCGACGTGTTGGGGAAAGTTCATATTTGGAACGAAGCCTCGAAGAGTCTGTTTGGCTTCGACGCTGAGGAAGTGCTGGGCAAGCCCGTTGAAATGTTGTTTCCGAGCAAGGAGACAAACGCCCACGAAACGGGAACAATTCAACCG
The DNA here is from genome assembly GCA_031373875.1 of Pirellulaceae bacterium. GTDB lineage: Bacteria > Planctomycetota > Planctomycetia > Pirellulales > Pirellulaceae > JANMGV01. The sequence continues at coordinate 5,961 of JANMNK010001233.1, forward strand.
CTGTCCGCCATGAATGATGCAATGAAAGATCATTCGGCGAGGATCGCAGGATGGTGTGCCCGCAAGAACGGAAGTCGGTTTTGGGCTGAGTCCATCGTTCGCGCCGTTCGAAGCGACACTGACGAAGTTACCCGCTTGGTTTTTCTGGTCAGAGCTTACGAAAACAGCCAGGTCCCTGGAGAACTCGTATTAGAACAGTCCCGCCTTTCTGCCTTCAATCGTGATATTGGAATCGCGCTAAATCATATGCAGCCTTTGCACGACATGCTAAAGCGCTGCACGGACGTCATGGTAGAGCATCTGCAAGGCGCATTTGCACGAATTTGGACGCTGAGTGTTGATCAGAATACGCTCGAATTACGAGCAAGCTCTGGTGAGTACACGCATTTAGACGGCGAGCATAGTCGCGTGCCCGTCGGTCAATTGAAAATTGGTCGAATTGCTGCTAGTCGTAAACCGCATTTGACAAATAGCGTTATCGGTGACCCCCAGGTCAACGATCAAGTCTGGGCGCGTGACAACGGTATGGTGGCTTTTGCCGGTTATCCTCTGCTAGTAGACGATCGACTCGTTGGCGTGATGGCAATGTTTGCACGTCAACAGCTATCCGAGGGTGTGCTGCAAGCGATGGCTTCGGTTGCAGATTGGATTGCACTCGGGATCGAACGAAAATCGATTGAGGAAAAACGGTCGCAGCAAGAGTCTTGGATGCAGGTCATGATGACGAGTATTGGCGATGCAGTGATCGCCACGGACGGTGAAGGCAACATTACTTTTTTAAACAACGCAGCGCAGTCCATTACCGGTTGGACAATGGAAGCGGCTAGTGGGCTTCCACTTGAAAAGGTTTTTCGCATCCTTGACGAAAAAACCCGCGAACCAGCCGAGAGCCCTTTTCGTGAAGTCTTGGCGAAAGACGCGGTAGTCGAGTTAGGCAACGGCTTGGTGCTTATTTCGAAAGATGGATGCGAGCATCCGATCAACGACTCCGCCGCTCCGATTCGCGATACAGATGGTAAAACGGTCGGAGTCATACTCGTCTTCCGAGACGTCACGGTACAGCGGCGAGCGGAATCGAATATGCTTCAAAGCGACGCTCGCAAGTCCGCAATTCTTGAGACGGCGCTGGATTGTATTATTTCGATGGATCATTTGGGGCAGGTCCTTGAGTTTAATCCTGCTGCGGAAAAATCTTTTGGGTACAAACACGACGACG
>JANMNK010001270.1:0-9147 GCA_031373875.1 Pirellulaceae bacterium
GGCTCTTTTGCTGGTCAACCGCTCGCATAACACTCTCTACTGAATCGAAGCCATCTTTATCAATCGAATAGTGAATCGCACAAATCGCGGTCACGTTCCCCTGCATCGCCAACCCTTCTCCCCCGAAGACGGTGGAGAAGGGAGCGAAAGTTTAAGAGGGCCGCAGGGCTCCGTCGGTTCCGTGACTGTTGTCATCGGTGGGGAACTCAGAACGCTCATGGCCCATGCCAACTTTCGCTTCGGTACTCCAAGGACGTATCAAACCGGAGTGTCGATTGATTGGGGAAAGTATTGATCGACGACGGCGTGGAACTGGTCGGGGGTTTCGACATGCGCGATGTGGGTTCGGAAGTGTCGTGCGCCGGGTTTGCCTTGCGCGTAACAACAAGCGTACTTGCGCATCAACATCGTCCCTTTGTTCGGTCCGAATCGTTCGACAACCAAATCGTAATGCCTGAGCATGCAGGAGCGTTGCTCGTCGAGAGTTGGCTCCGGCGGAATTGGAAGGCCTTTGATGGCTGCGGCGGCTTGTGAGAATAGCCATGGTCGACCGAGACTCGCTCGCGCGATCATGATTCCGTCGACTTTGTAGTGTTCGAACGCATGCACAACTTGTTCGGGAGTTTCTAAGTCCCCGTTACCGATCAAGGGAATTCGTTCCAGATGTTGCTTGATCTCCGAGATGCTGTCCCAGTCCGCCGAGCCGCGAAAGAAATCTTCGGCCGTACGACCGTGGACCGTCAAGGCAGCGGCACCGGCGCGCTCGACTGTCTTGGCAACTTCGATGGCGTTCTTTGTTTTGCGGGTGCAACCTAAACGTATCTTGGCGGTTACGGGCGTTGGCGAACAGACTTCAACGAGTCGCGAAATGATCGCGTACATTCGTTCGGGATCTCGGAGTAGGTAAGAACCGCTATGCGCTTTTTCGGTCACTTGTTTGACGGGGCACCCGAAATTGATATCGACCACGGAGACTTGGTACTCTTCGACCAAACGCTTCCCAACCTTGGCCATGATCTCTGGATCGTTGTCCCAAATCTGAACTGCCAGCGGTCTCGCTTCGTCTCGCACACCCCACAGTCGTTCCGGGTGTTCGCAGTCGTGTTCGTCAAGCCAAACAAAACCGCGCGCGTTAACCATCTCCGTCGCTTGCAATCCTACGCCTCCAAAGTCGCGCACGACCTGTCGGAATGCGTAGTTTGTAAACCCAGCCATCGGTGCTTGGAGGATGGGTGGGTCGACTGTGAAATTTCCAATTTGCAGAGGTTTTAGCTTGAGCATAATTTCTGTGATTGCTGTGGAAGTCGCACCATGTTCGACTGGGCTGAACGTGACGCGAGCTTTTGTGATTAAGCAATTAGTTTGGTGCAACGGCTGCAAATCATCAAGGCCAAGCGGGTTTCCATCCGCCATTGACGGCGATGATTTGGCCATTGATAAAGCTGGCTTGCGGAGAAGCAAGGAAAATTGCGGCTTCGGCGATATCTTGCGGAGTACCCCAGCGGCCCAAACTACTTTCGCCACGTGCTCGTCGATCCCAATGTGGCGATGCTTTCTCACCCCAAGCCGTATGAATCCAACCCGGCGAGATACAATTGACGCGGATTTTAGGACCAACTGTTTTAGCAAGACTCTTCGTAAAACTTTCGACGGCCGATTTGGTTGCGGAAAACATTTGTCCGCTATCGCCTTCCATGCCTGACGAGGATTGGTCCCACCCGATGGTGAGAATCGTCGGCAAGGAATCGCGTTGGGGTTGCTGCTGCATTTTCTCTGCAACACGTCGGCAGCCAAGTATCGTGCCTCGCACATCCACTTGCCAAAGCTCTTCCAATTTCGTTTCGAAATCTGCATCAGCGTTGACGGTCAGTACATCTGCACCCGCGGCGTTAATCCACACGTCCACGCAACCATGCCAAGCGAAGGCATCATCCACAAGTTTCATAATCGCGGCGGGCTCTCGAAAGTCTGATTTAAGGGCAAGCGTTTGATCGACTGCAAACTCCGAAGCAAACAGTTTGATCGAGTCAAAGTGCCTGTTTCCCTGAAGCACGCAATAATCGCCCAGTGTCAGAAACGCACGAGCGATCGCTTGGCCGATTCCCGATGAAGAACCAGTAATGACGACAACTCTTTTCTGTGGCACAGAAGCGGACATGCTGTGTGACTTTGCAACGAAATCTTGCGGCGCTCGATCAGTTTATAAACGCGAACTGCGCGAAAACAGTCGCTTGGTTAATCATCACCGTCGGACGGAGGCGGTTCGTAGTTGAATTCTTGCCACTTGACCGCGTGATCCATGGGTTCGATTCGAAGTACGAGTTCTCCGTTTTGGAATAACCGTACGGTACCCGAAGATTGACTGACCACGACAGCAATCGCTTTCGTCTTTTGAGAAATCGCCGCACCGGCCCAATGGCGAGCGCCGAGTCCTTTAGACAGCGATAAAGAGTCGTGGGACACTTCGATGATTTGCCGTGAGCGTTCCACGATACCTTCGGGTGAAACCACAAAAGCGCCGTCCATCTGCGCGATCTCTTTGATGTCTTCGCGAACTTTTGGGTCATGCAAGTTTCGCGACTTCCGACCGTATCCGCGCAAGGGATCAAACCCGCTATCTTTACAATGTTGCAGAACGCGGCGTGTATCGCCAACGACAAAAATCGTTCCGACTTTCTTTCCTTCGCGGCCTTCGCGGCCGATCTGAGTAGCGAGGTCAATGACGACTTTCAAGTTTTTGAGAGGGACAGTGCTCTCGAGCTTTTGAAGATCTCGACTAGTCAGACGCCGCATGCGATCATCCAACCGAATGATGGACATGCAGTCCATCGCATTTTGCTCGAAACCACTATAGACGGCGACGACATCGCAATGGTTTTTGAGTATCTCATCGGCAACCGACTCGAGCAGGGCGTTTTGCAATCGTTCGAGAAGCGGAGATTTTTCTTCGCTTAACGAGATCGGAATAAAGCCTTCGGCGGCAGCGCCTTCCATATCGACATCTTGATCGCCCGCGACAATGACCTTTGGATTATTGTCGGGAATAGCTGATCGCAATTTCGACCAATCGGCGTCTTCATCGAGCAAAATCAGAATGGCGTCCGCTTCAATTTCCGCCGCTAATGATGCAGCAGCAGTCAGCATCAAAGCCATCTGGCGTGTAAATTTCTGCGCCGTCATTGATATCGATCCGATCTCACCATCTAAATTGTTCTTGGACCAAGGCAAATCATCCGGTAATGGCTTGAAAAGCGGTAGATTTCACAACTTGAATCTGGGAAACGCCTCTCGCACGACTCAACTTTAATTCGAACGCCCTCCTAGGAGAGACGTCATACCAAGAAAATAACATGGCCACACGGAAACTCGCAATGCGACATGCTACCAAACGGGAAAGCTTTTAGGCGTTTTGGCAAAAAACCTATTCAAGTTTTCACCATTGTGTCGCGGCCTAATCATGAGTCAGACTAGAACCACCACTTATGCTCAGTCCCATCTGCATTCTCCGGATGGCGATTGGTTGTAGATTGACTCAGTCGTTTTCCGAGCAATTGAGGACAATTGCTCTACCATGGAAACCAAAGCACAAGACTACATTAGGAAGGCAAGCTTTTCATTACCGCAAGAAAAGCTTCTGATTGATTTCTGCGAGTACTTCGCGGCGTTGCCCTGGTTGGCCATTAAACATTTTTTGGTCGTAGAGCGACAAAGCCCGAAGAGCGTGGCTTCGGGGACCAATCGACCAATCATGATTTCGATTGTCAAGCAAATTGGTGACGAGGAAATCGATGGACTTTTGGACTCTTTCGGACTCCAGCTCTTTAGGATTCAACGCGAAAACGAGCCATTCAAGGATATGGCCGGTTGTCTGTACTTTGCGATCTATATCGTTTTCGTTCCCACGCGATTCGAACCAATTCGTGCTAAAGCTGCCATCGGAGTTTTGCAAAGTCCAGGCGTAGTCAATAAACTCGTCAATGAAAATCGCTGCTCGAAGAAATGAACCATCGATCGGTTTACCTTCGCGTTGACGTTTGCGAACCGAATACGTAAGGCCCATGAGGCGATGAGTTCCGCCGCAGGCTGAGCCCACAATTGGCTGACTCAACTCTTCGTCGATGAGTTTATGGATACTCCATAGATGGCCATTGCTGCTCTTCCATTGTTGGTCCGTGTTCAAATAATGCGATAGGCCGATGAGTTTAAAAGTCAGTTCGGATTGTTCGACGCATCCGGCCATTTCGTATCGGACCAAATTCGAAATGGTGAACTGATTGTTTCCGACTCGGATGGGATAATCCGCGCTCACGTGCGACTGGGCCAGCATAGCTAGGAATTGTCCTTCGTGGCCTTGGAATCCGGGCCCAATATTTGCCGTAAAGCCTTTTGGCGTTGGACGGAAAAGCTGTTGTGTTCGGCAGCGACCGTTGTAACAAAGCCATCCGATTGCGTTCACTCGCTTGTTACCGGCAATCAATTCAGCATCAACGCCGAATGGCAACATCGAATGCATAGCTCCCCAAGGACTGCGTTTTGAGGTCGACTCGGGGCGGAACATGTAGTATGCCAGACACGAGCGAATTCGCTGTTGACGAGCAGATTGGTCGGGCGTCAAAACGATCGTTTTCTTGTTTTCCGCAGTCGACGACTCGACTTTCTTGGATGTACTAACGATAGGTTTCTTTGGCTCCTCGGCGAGCGTTACTTTGTCCTCAATAAAACTTAGAGTCGAATCCGTTGGCAGATCAGGGGCTTCTTGTTGATCTTCTTGTGCTTTGCGAGCTGCCTTATCCGATAATTTTGCTTTGCTGTCTTTCGTCGACGACTTTTCTGAAGGAAGTTTTGTTTGGACAGAATTATTGCTGGGTGCTGTGTGCCCATTCACAGTCGACTGGCTGGAGGCTTTTTCCGCGCTATTTGCCGAGACTGCTGGCGTGCGAGAATCCGTTTTTAGACCAAAACTTTTACGTAATGGATTCAAGGCTTTTGACTTCGTGGGCTGTCCATTGCCGGAAATGTCCGCGGAGATAGTGGGAGTCGGCGGTTGTCCAGATTTTGGTGCATTGCAAATGGTCGGTAATGGCACACCATCGATTACGAGCTCATCAAAGGACGCAGTGATAACGTCAATATCGGAACCGATAACAATTGTTTCGTCGGTTGATGCCGGAGGTTCTTGCGAATGACATACTGAATTCACGGCGATAGTTGTCAAGAACGCGAGGGCAGAGCAAGCCAAAAATCGACGGTGAGCAGAGCGATGCAGCACGATGGTGAAACTTTCGATCCAGATGTTGTTACACTAGCAAGAAAACGATACTCAAAAATCAGCGGTTCAAGGGAACGAGTTCGGAGATTCGAGCGGAAACAGTTTTTACTTTCGGGGTGACTGTTTCACCCGCCAAATATTTCTTCCAATCCGCGACGTCGCCGCCAAGGTTCAGTTGGGTCGCTTTATTGAGCGCTACCGTACATTCGTACTGAATTGCTGGCGAACGATCGGTGATTAAGTTGGACATAATCGGTTTGATCTCTTCGGCAGGAAAACTGCCGATCGCTTGAATTGCGGCGACGCGGACGCTTGTCGACTGTTCCTTCTTGGCCAATTCCGACAGGATTCCGAGTGAATCACCGTCGGACCGAGTCGCGAGAACTTCGCATGCAGCCATTTGCACTTTTTCGCTCTTGTCGCTCGACGCGACTTTAAGCGCGGGCAGTGCATCGGGAAGCTTGTTATCTTTGAGTGCCAGGACCGCAAAGCGTCGCATCTCGGGGCTTGGATCGTTCCTGACGATTTGCTCGATGGACGCCATCCACTTCAATTGATCGCTTTCGGGCATTGTTTTTAACTGCCCAGCGAGTGCACGAATCTCGCTTAATCGATCATCGAATGTGGGACCCAATTTCCGGTCTGCATTCCATTGTTTTCGATAGTACGGATTGATCTTTTTAAGTTCGTAGAATGGCCCGTCGCTACATCCTAATGTGCATAGGAATAAAGGGATTACGAAGCAGCACAGCGCGAAGTATTTTTCGCGAAGGTTGGCTTGAGAAAGCGATTTGAAAGCGGATTGCATGTGCTATTCACCATCCGAAGTGACGTGTCGGCCGTTGGTACTTCTGACGGGAAATTATCATCATCGTTCGTCGATGGCCAGTGCAATTCACCGAGCAAGCTTTGCGTATGCTAGCACGGTGTTTCACGAAGCCTTTTGTTTTTGGCGGAACAGCAAAACAGAGGCATTAAAAGAAAAAACGCAGCCCGCCGGTTAGCGTTCACTAATCAGCGGGCTGCGTTTGGCTAGAATCGTTTTACAGCAAGGCGTTTATCGGTTTACTTCAAATCCGAGAGTAAATCCGGGCATCACTAGAGCTTGGTTGGTCAAGTTAGGATTGTTGTTGGAAGCGATTGTCGCTCCTCGCCAAATCCCCGTTCCGAAGTAAACCAAGTTGACACCACCTCGCACCTGAAAATTCTTAGCAATCTTATACGCTGCTTCGGCCCGAGTGTCCAAACCAACCGTGGTTTCGCTGTTGTTCTTGCTGAAGTTAAAGTTCGTATTCCGGAATCGAGTTGGATCGGTCCCGATACCGATTGCGGTGTATTCCGTGTTGAAGGTCGAGATATCGACGACTTGTGTTTGATAGTTTTGACCAGCAAACGCTCGGAATTGTCCACTCAAGGTCCAACGCTCGGCGAATTGAACGTAACGGAATCCGACTTGTCCCAAAAACATCTTGTTGTAGGACGTCGCTGTATCAACTGTCAGCGTCTCGAAAACAGCGCCCGGAAGACCATCTAAGTCCGTGTTAGTTGTCGTGTAACTATCGTCTCGTGCAATGTCTTTAAAATCCGAGAATCGTAGGCCTACGAGAGGTTCCAAAACACCACCGTAACGATAGGGCGTCATTCGCCAAGTCTTACTGAATTCAACGTTCGAATAGGTCCCAGCGTTTACGGAATCCTGAAGGATATAGGATCGTTCGCCGCTTTGTGGATCATTTCTGAAACCTGCAGGGAATAGCGGATTAATAGGGTCTCCCTCATCGTCTTCGTTGAAGATATTTAACCGCGATTGAAACAGCCGGTCGTAGTTGCTCGGTCCATTAATGCGAGTCACGGAGGCTAGCCATCCGCCCTTGTCAGTGGCAATACCGACGTCCCAGCGATTGCCCCAAGCCGAATCGATGCTGGATGTGCCGCCCTCATTACGAGGCCGTGAAAAACCCTGCATCATCCGATCGTAGGACAAGAACCAACCTTGGTTCATCCGCTGTCGAGGCGTCAATTCCTGGACATCTTGAAGATGCACCGGCGCAAATATCTGCCAGTCCGGATCAAATTCAAGCGGTTCTGCAAACGGATGATACGCTTGCCCAAACAACCAGCTACCAGACAAACTTGCAGCCGCTAACACACAAAATCGAATGGTACTTTTTAAGACCGACATAGTCATCTTCCACCGTTGCACAGAGGTCTGGCTTGGTCCCCACCTGGTATGCTACATCGCCAAGCTATTGATGCTGCCAGGGCTTCATTGCCCCGAACTACTTGATTGACCTAGCACCCGAAGCCCCACGCTCATCGTAACGATCAAACGCAAGACTCCGGTTATGGTGGTAGTATCGGAAGAGCCGCTTATTCGAGTTGAATCGGTTTAGGTAAACCTTACGGGAAAACACGATTTTTCGATCGCGGAAATCAGAGAGAAACGGACCTTAGATGGCTATCATTTCTTCCCAAGCCGTCTTTTCCCGTCAAAGAACTCCGTCAAGACACGTCCACACGCATCGGCCTTGACCCCAAAAAGAACTTCGACCCGATGATTCAGCCGCTCATCGGTCAGCAATTGATACAGAGACTGCACTGCACCGGCTTTCGGATCGTTCGCACCATAGACAACCCTCGGGATTCGAGACTGAATAATTGCCCCAGCACACATGGGACAAGGCTCGAGGGTTACATACATCGTGCAATCTGTAAGCCGCCAGGATTTCATTTCGGCAGCGGCTTGAGTGATGGCAATCATTTCCGCGTGGGCCGTCGGATCCTGCAACTGTTCTCGCTGATTGTACGCCGCCGCGATAATTCGCCGCTCGTGAACGATGATTGCTCCAACCGGAACTTCATCTTCTTGCATCGCTTGATAAGCTAGCTCAAGCGCTCTCTGCATAAACCACTCTTCGCCCAATAGCTCCATACCTACATCCATTGATTCCTACTTTCACTTTCCCAGCATATCTTCTCAAGCTCTATGTTGGATCATCTCAAGGAAAGATTGGCACAACGCAGAACGTTTGCGTTTCTATTTAGAGATTCTATTTCGAATCGGGAGTTCGATATTCGAGCCCCCGCACTTCAACGCGCGACTCGAATACACAATATCCAAGAGGCCGACTCTCGCGAACCTCGTTTCGAATGCTAAACCGTTTGTCACCGCGTTCGACTTTGACCAATTCTTTACCGTCGATCGTGACAATGATGTGCTCAGCAGTGAGCCGCAAATGGAATTTGTACCATTGGCCCTTTTTATAGTCCAAGAATTGAGTTGTCTCGTTTTCGGACGCGTCATTGCCGTTGATCGAACTGATTCCCGTCACTCCCCCACCCCAGCCCCCGGCAATGAACGAACAATAACTGTCGCCGATCGGGAATGTCAAACCGGCTAAAAAATCTGAGCCATCGACGCGACGAGCTTCCCATCGAATTTCAAAATTGTCCTTTGGGAATTCTTTGCCGTAGGTGATACCTGTCAGCGGATGGCCTGTCTCGAAAAGAATAACGCCATCCTTATCGCAGTCGACTTTCCCTTCACCACCAAAATTCGTCGCCTTCCATCCGTCTAAAGAACCGGGCACGATCATCGGTGTCCATTTCGCTTTGTCCTTTTCCGTTTTTACCGCATCATCCTTGACCGGTTCATCCGACCAAACTACTTGACATGGAATCGCGGAAACGCAGAAGTAAACGACTGCGAACGACATGAAACCTAGAAATCGCGAGCGCATCTTGAAATCCTAGAAAGATGGAGGGAAGAATTGGGAAGGAACGTCAGCACAGTTTATTGACGCCGAAGGACGGATTCCTTCTAAGTCTAACCGGTCAGCCCCATCATTGGCTACGACCGCAGAATCAATTTCTAAGCC
>JANMNK010000010.1:0-7877 GCA_031373875.1 Pirellulaceae bacterium
TTCGTGTCCAGAAGATTGTTCGATAATGGTTAGTCCAATCAGACAATTTGATCGGAAGTCAGGGTATTGTTCGGCAAGGGACGCGAGAACCGGAACACATGCATCGTCGCCGAGGTAAGCGAGTGAATAAGCTGAGTGATACAATACTTGCGGGTCAGAACTAGCCAAACCAGTCTTGAGCGTTTCGATGCTTGCCTCACCGATCGCTTCGAGTTGCAAAGCGGCATTTCGCGAAGTGGTTGGCTCGAGCAACAATTTTTGAAGGTGGGCAATGCGACTTGCGCGATCATCTGACTTTTCAAGGAACGGAACACTCAAGAGCGTGTCAAGATAGTGAACTGTGTCGTAACGATATCGTGGGTGCGTTTCAATTTGCACAAAGTCATCGTCTTTGGGAGTTGCTGCACCTCGGCGGTCGGAGCGGTCGTACAAATAGAATCTTTCGTTGATAGCCCGTGCAACTTGGCTCGATGTCATAACGTGTGCAAAGCTGTCTCGAATTCGAATTCCCAACGTACGCGATTGTAATAAACGTGCTCCGCCTAGGATCAAGCCTGTCTTTAAGTCCAGTTCTTCTTTGTTGCTGAATCCCTTGGGGAGGATGACGATCGGTCCCAGCGCTCGGGCTTTTTCGAAACCTACTGAATTTTTTCCGCCAAGCAGCGCGACTTCGCGGAGACGAGCGGGCAGCAAATTTCCATTTTGCAAACTTGTTGCATCCGATTCGCCCGATAGCTCGACCAGCACATCGACGAGATCGTTTTCACGTGAACCTGGCAAACATACCGCTCGCAGTTTTACGACTGCGGAGGTGGTGGATTTCATGACAACCGACGGATTTGCAACGCCTTCGGCTCGCATTTCTTGGAGCATGATCTCGCGCTGCGGGCTTGGGCGTGTGTCGCCACCTGTGTCAGCAAGTCCCGTAATTAAACCGAAATATTGATACTCAATCGGGGCCAATAAGCCATCGATTTTAGTTGCGACTTCACCGACGATTTTGGGCCGATCTTCGGATTTGAGGATTTCTTCTATCGCGCGGCCTCGGACTGTGGATTCCAGTTCCGGTTCTTTTTTGGTCCATGGAGAAGTGCAGCCTCCCATCGCAATGCTGGCAGTTATCAACGTGCCAACGAAGAAGTGGGTTTTAAAAGTGCGCATGGAATCCGTTCCTTTAGGCTGAAAGCGATACCAAACCGATCGAATCGATTAAGAATTGGCACATCCTGGCCGCGCGAACGATAGAATTCCAAGTGGTCGCCCGTCAAGATCAACCCGCAAAGGTTGCTTGGCCAAATTTAGATAGCACTTGTCGCATCGTGAATTAGTAAACGTCACTATTAGAAACCGCAGTGACAAGTTTTTTAGCCGGGTTCAAATAACTGTTGAATAGCCATCATTCACGACTGGTGGCTCTCGCACGTTGCGATTATTAGTTACTGGACAAAGATTTGCCTTGATAAGCCAAGTCTAAAATTCGAACAACGTGGAGCACCGGAATGTGCCTTCCCAGCTTTTCAAGTGATTTTACGACTTGGATTTGGCAACCAATATTCGCCATTGCAACGACTTGGCAATGCGATTCGATAATGGATGTCGCTTTCTTGTGTCCCAATTGAGCGGCGATTTCTGGTTGGTCAACGTTGTACGATCCCGCGGAGCCGCAACATAGATCGCTGTCGCGAAGAGGCACAAGCTCTAGGCCGTCGATCATTCTCAGCAACTGCCGGGGCGGTGTCGTCTGACGCTGAGCATGTGCCAAGTGGCATGCATCGTGATAAGCTACTTTGGTTTTTTGAGTTAGCGATGGAGGTCGCTCGATGCCAACTTCGTTCAGGTACGTAAGGATGTCCGTAGCCTTTTTCGCAAAGGCATGCGCGTCCGCTTCGCCAGCTAATCCTCGCATGACGAGCGGATATTCATGCAACGCAGAACCGCACCCAGCGGCGGTTGTTATGATTGCATCGTAATCCCCGGCAAAGGCAGCAATATTCGCTTGAGCATTAGAGCGAGCCGTTTCGCCTTGTCCCACGTGCCAAGCCAATGCGCCGCAGCATTGTTGTTTTGGAGGTACAACGACTTCGATGCCGTTTCGCAACAAAACGTTGAGCGACGAGCGGTTGATTTCCGGCGCGAGTACTTGTTGAGCGCAACCTGACAACAGAGCGACTCGTCCTCGGCGGGTTCCTGGTGGAGAATAGGTACCCGGTCGAATAGGATCTGCCGGAGGCAATTTCTTGGGGACAAGCGCAAGCATCGGTCGGAGTGACTTGGGGACCATTCGATTGGCAAACGCCGTCAACTGCGCTAAACGCATGGCGAGACGAAAACGATTTGGAAAAGGCAGCGTTGCCAACATCAAGCGACGTGCCAGGGTAGGAGGCCGTTTTTCGATTTCCCGAATATGGTCGCGAAATGGGCTGAGTAAGTGAGAATACTGAACTCCACTCGGGCACGACGTCTCGCAAGCTAAGCAACCCAAGCATCGATCGATATGGGGTTTGGCATCGGCCCAGGCCAAGTCGCCTTCGAGAACATGCTTCATCAGCACGATACGGCCGCGCGGCGAATCTGCTTCTTCGCCGAGTATTTGGTAGGTTGGGCAAGACGGCAAGCAGAATCCACAATGGACGCACGTCTGAACCGCTTGCATCATGTCCTGTCCGCAGGGTCCGGACTTTTGTGCGTCTATTTTATTAAACATCGATGGGAATTTTCTCGTCGCAAATAATTACTTAAGGGCGCATCGCAGCACCTACTCGGCGAGTCGCATGGATTATCACTACAGTTCATAGTGTGCGAATCGCAGCTTATTCTGCCAAGGTTGCAATGAAAAGCAACGGTGCGACCATCTTCATCGGTCAGTATAACTTAATGTGAATCCGCCTGGACCTTGAGATAGTAGCCAAGACTCGCTATTATTTTTGATCCGTTTGTTCGCCTGGTTGCGAAACGAATACTTGCCCTTTTTCATACACTGCGAATCCAAATGAAGCACGTGTTATCAGCTTTGGTACAAAACGTACCCGGTGTCTTGGCGCATATCTCCGGAATGCTCGCATCCCGTGGGTACAATATTGACTCACTCGCGGTCGGTGAAACCGAAGATCCGCATTTGTCGCGAATGACATTTGTCGTGGTCGGCGATGATCGTGTTCTCGAGCAAGTTCGCAAACAACTTGAAAAAATTGTCACAGTTGTTCGGGTCGATGACGTCAGTTCGCAAGATTTCGTTGAGCGCGATTTGATGTTAATGAAGGTCCGGGCGTCACAAAGTCAGCGTTCGGAAATTCGAGAACTAGTCGAGATTTTCCGAGGCCGTATCGTCGACGTAGGTGCCGAAGAATTGATGATCGAGATTTCGGGACGCGAAAACAAGATCGAGGCCTTCATCGAACGCGTGCGACCGTACGGTATCAATGAACTTGTTCGAACCGGGCGAATTGCGATGGTTCGAGGAAGTCGTTTTGAGAGCCAAACGGAATCGGACGAATCGGAATCGACCTAGTTTTCCTGGTCACGCTCAAACCCATTTCTCAGTAAACATATCCACACGAAGCGAAAGCATTTTTCATGGCTGCAACGATTTATTACGACAATGACGCTGATCTTTCAAAACTCAAGGGCAAGACGATTGCGATATTGGGTTATGGTTCGCAGGGACACGCTCAAGCTCAAAATCTTCGAGACAGTGGCTGCAATGTCATCATTGGTCAACGCCCTGGTGGCCGTAATTATGATCTGGCCGTTCAGCATGGTTTTACGCCAATGTCATTGGAAGATGCGACTGCCAAAGCAGACATTGTCAACGTTTTGCTGCCCGACGAAGTGCAAGGCGATTTGTATCGCAATTGCATTCGGCCAAATCTTCAGACCGGCAACGTATTGATGTGCTCGCACGGTTTCAATTTGCATTTTGGCCAGATCGAGCCACCCAAGGGTGTCGATACGCTGCTCGTTGCTCCCAAAGGCCCGGGACATTTGGTTCGAAGCGAGTTTGTAAAAGGTGGTGGCGTGCCATGCTTGATCGCCATGGGAACCGGTGCGAGTGATTCGACCAAGCAAATGGGATTAGCCTATGCCAAGGGAATCGGTGGTACCCGAGGTGGCGTGATCGAAACAACCATTGCCGAAGAAACGGAAACCGATTTGTTCGGCGAACAAGTTGTTTTGTGTGGCGGGGTTAGCGAATTGGTACGAGCCGCGTTTGATACGTTGGTCGACGCAGGTTATCAGCCCGAAATGGCTTACTTTGAATGCATGCATGAACTCAAATTGATCGTGGATTTGTTCTACCAAGGTGGTTTGAACTACATGCGATACAGCGTATCGAACACGGCTGAGTTCGGCGACTACACTCGCGGTCCGCGGATCATTACAGACGAGACGCGTGCTGAAATGAAGAAGATTCTCAAGGAAATTCAAACGGGTCAGTTTGCTCGCGAATGGATTCTTGAAAATCGTGCTGGCGCACCGGCATTCAAAGCGTCTCGCCGACTTCAACGCCAACATTTGATTGAGCAAGTTGGGAAGCGGCTTCGCGGGCTCATGAGCTGGATCGATTCTAAGGACGTTGAGCAATAACCAAGTTCGACTTGTCGGCCCCCGAATCCTCTCGATTTCTAAATTTTTAGACGAGCGCTTTGATTTGGGGAAAGAAATGGATTGGTGAGATCGGTCATGGCTGATGAATTGGATCTCTATGATTTTGAGTTGCCTCGCTCGTTGATCGCACAGGAACCTGTGTCGCATCGGGCGGATGCGCGGTTGATGTTGCTGAACCGTGCTGACCAGAGCATTTCGCACCATCACGTTCGCGATTTGCCACAACTCCTTCACGCGGGCGATACGTTGGTCGTTAATGACTCGAAAGTCCTTCAAGCTCGCTTGATCGGTTTTCGAACACTGACCAACGGACGATGGGAAGGCTTGTATCTGAGAAGCGACGAGCAGGGTGTCGCGGAGATGCTTTGCAAAACTCGCGGCGATATCAAAGTCGGCGAGCTGATCACTTTGCGAGATCGCGAAGGCCGCGAAGCCCAGCAATTGATCGTAGCGGCACAGTCGCAAGATGGCCGCATGTTCCTCAAACCGACAAGCGAAGATTCTTGGAGCGATTTACTGGAACGCTACGGACGCGTGCCTTTGCCTCCGTACATTCGCGATGGGATCATGGTTGACGCTGACCGTCAACGATATCAAACCGTCTACGCACGCAACGCAGGTTCCGTCGCAGCACCAACAGCGGGACTTCATTTCACACCTAATCTGATTCAACAGTTGCGCGGTGTTGGCGTTGCCATGGTCAGTGTCACACTACACGTTGGAATTGGAACTTTTCGGCCCATTCAATCGAACAATCTCGCCGAACATGTAATGCATTCGGAGCAAGGAGAAATCTCCGAAGCGGTCGTCAAACGATTGCAGGCAACTCGGTCCGAGCTCGGTCGTATCATTGCCGTTGGAACAACATCCGTTCGCGTGCTGGAGACTGCAGCGATCGTCAATGATGGAAAACTGGCGGCATGGCAAGGTGATACCGATATCTTTATTCGACCGGGTTACCAATTTCATGCTGTAGACGGACTTCTCACAAATTTTCATCTACCCAAGAGCACATTACTCGTGCTGGTAAGTGCATTTGCTGGAACTGACTTCATTCGACGTGCTTATCAAGAAGCGATCCCCGAAGAGTATCGGTTTTATAGCTATGGCGATTGCATGCTGATTCTCTAACGCATCAATCGTGTTGCGAAAACGTTGCCGCTTACTTAGTCGTTCTAGGTTGCGTGATCCGCTAGAGGCTTGCCGAGGTCAGAACGTTTTCGGTAGATGAAATCCAGATGATGATTCAAGTGATCGACATAATTTCGAACGAGGTCTTCAAGCGTTTTCTGGCCGGTTTCGGTGTGTTGACCGACCCTTGAAAAACTCGAGGCAGGGATGCGTCTTAAGATAGACGCGATGTAGCGGCGGTTCATTCGAAAAAGATCGCGAACTAATCCCGTGTCGGTTTCCTGATAAAACAAACTATTTGCAAACGCTGTTTCGTCGTAGGCGAGCAAAGTGGGATTGTTCTCGGCGATCACGCGTTTCATCCTGTCGGCTCCGACCAAATCGCTATCCAGCATATGGACCAAAATCTGCTTGATGCTCCAACTGCCGTCGGCCGGAATCTTTTGAAGGTCATCTTCGGTTAATCCCGCAATAGAATCGGCCAAAACTTGACCGCCCATTTCGTATTCATCAATACCAAACTTATCCATGCTTGACCGTAACCTATACATTGGAGACATAGTTGGCGGGACAACTGACCGACGGAGAAACGAGGACGAAACTGCCGTGGCTCACCTAAATTTCTAAATACTTTAGTTGGACAGCGCCACTTTGAATCAAATTTCTAATGATTAGCGACGTTTGCAAAACGATTAGCCGTTTTGGCGCTAGCCACGGTTTTCAGTGCAACAACCGCAGCTAACGCCGTTCGGCTAATTCAAAGTGGCGCTGTTGAATTAGGATTGTTGAATTAGAGTTATAGCGGCAAATGAACTGTCAGGCTCGCGAGACTTTTACCCAGGCAATCCGAGTAACGCCCGTGCCTCGGATTGGCCGGGAGCAGGATTTCCGAATTCGCTGGCCGAAACGCGGGCCAACGCGATTAGATGATTCCAACGCTTTGATTCGCGGCACTTCGAAAATTCCTCGCTCACCGTGCGATAGAATTTTTCGGCGTGAAGTGCACCATCTTCGCTTACCGCAAACTGGAGGAGCGTTCGGAAGACATCGGCTTGGGGTACCGATTTTCTTTGCAAGGCAGCCACGGCACCGCAAGCCATTTTTTGTTGACCTGCACGAACGGCAGTCTCGAGTTCGGACAATATCTGGTTTGTGTCCATGCTACTCAACGTCTGTGCGTCCGATTCAAATCCGAAAATCTCGTTTGCCACATGATTGCGCTGACCGGCCGTATGGAAGGCCCCAACAATGAGACTGGCTACACAATTGCGATGGTTGCTCACGCGAGCGATATTTCGCCAAGCGTTTGCGGAATCCATGGCATGAACTCCGACGCTAGCGCCGTGAACGCTACCAGCCGGTTTGCCCGGGGATGCTTGGCCCTCGGTTCGGCCCGGGTCCCAAAGCAACAATTGGTTTGCGGCCAACGACATGGCTTCGCCGACCGACTCGGTCGAAACGCCGTCGGCCAACGCCAACGCTACGGCCGTTGCAGCTTGGTCGCGAGTGCCTGCGAAAATTGTTTGCACCAAATCATTTAATCCCGACTCGCTAAGTTCTTTTTGTCCTAGGCTCTTGTCCAGTAGTCCATTATCGCTCAGCAATTTTGGAAGCAGGTCTCGAATCCCTGCGACAGGGCGATTACCTTTTCGTCGTGACACCTCCGAATCTACACAATAGCGAACGGATTGGCGAAGCAGTGTATTTGCATACTCTTTGCCTGTGATGTCCAACATCATCCAAGCTCGCCAAGCGAGCACGGTGCGGTGAACATCCACTTCGTCTTGAATCGCAAACTGAAGATGATTGTAAGCTTCATTGGGTGGAGCGTCGGCGAGAGCGGCAAACAACTCTTCGGCGTGGTCAAAATCCGCATCGCGCATCGCTTGACGCAACATTTCGCCGTCCGGGCGCTTACCTTCTTTTTCGGCAAGCTGGATCTTATGTAATATCTCGCTGGATCGTCCGCCGTGCTGTTGAATTCGATTTGTATTGCGATAGAAAACCTTTAGCAAGGGCAGCAATTTCTGCTCATCAGGCAATTCACGGGCCATTTCGAAAGCTGGCCCAATCGCCATAAACGTGTGATAACCATCGTAGTCTTGGCCACCAAAGGTGCGAGCATTTGCGAGAGCTGCCGC
>JANMNK010000029.1:0-4591 GCA_031373875.1 Pirellulaceae bacterium
CAATTTGAAATGCAAGCGGTTTGCCATCCGAAGTTGTTACTCGCAAGTCTTCACCGTTAGGTAAAGCTTGCTTGAAATCGAAATAATCGCGGTGAAGCCTTACCAGTGCCGGGAAATTCTTGCAGGTAACGCCTTCATCTAGATTCGCACCTTCGGGCGTCGTCAGAATATAAACCGATCCTGAGTATCGCCATTCGTCATAGGGTCGATTACCGAAAACACTGCTTGCGGAGGCGAGAATGAGTAGAAGAACGCAGATGATGGATTTCATGAATCGTCCGATTTGCCAGGGGATTTTGGAGAGAGATATTTGTTGAGATTGTGACTGGATGCTACCGCGCAAATTCGAAGGAAAAACTGGCTTTGCAAGAAACACAAGTGCGCGTTCTTGCAAATGAATTCTAGTTTGGTGTTTGACAAATCACATACTATGGCTTGGGCAGTTCTGCCTTGGGCATGCACCATTTTTCATCGAAAGCGATTGTCTCGGCATCGCCACCGCGGTGCCGATCCACGTCGGCGATCAATTGCTTGACGCGTTCCGCTTTGCTAGTGGCTTCAAGGCGGACGTGAAATTCAACCGACTTGCCTCCTTCTAACGCAACCACGCGACCTTGTTCCGCTTCGAAAGGTCGTGTGTTAGGAAAACCCGTTCCCGGCTCTAGTCCGGTAACATAACCATCGGACGAGCCTACGGTGTTTTTCCACTGCGTGAAGTACGGTAGCGTGTCGGTCTTGTAATGGACGGCGAATGCTTTGTCGCGTTTTGCCGAAGCTAATAACGCGGTCGTCATGCCATCGGGGCCAGCGACAGGTGACGAAAAATAAACTTGCTCGTTGTATCCGGCCGTGGGCTTGAGATAGGTCTGCCAAGTCTTCAGCCCATCTGCCGCGTGCTCGTTTCTAGCCACGATTCGTTTGGCCGCACTGTGCATCGTGCCGCCTTCTTCGAGAATTGGTGACCCGATATTGATGTGATACAACATTTGCATCGTCGTAGGTGTGTCTCCGGCATTGCGGACGACATCGACGATCTCGATCACAGGTTGTCCGTAAGCAAAGCGGTACGTCACGTTCATTCGCAGATTGAATTGCAAGAATCGGGATTCGTGGATTTCGCCGCGGACTTCGAGCAACGAATGAGCCGCGTCGAGATGAACCGACCATTCTACAGCAGGCATATTACCGATACGTCCGTGAAGCGGATAAAGAAGCTGCCCGGTCTCGGAAAAAACCGGAGCGCCGAAACTCTGCAGACCGCAGCGAACCAACAGTTCATCGAAGCCATCTAACCAACCGAGCCCGTTTGGTTCAGCAAAGTTGATCCATTTCGGATGAATCGGACCTTCGACTGGCGATCGCCAACCGCTGTCCAAGCCATCGATGTTGGCTCGCCATAAGCTCATGCCACGCGTTGGGCAAATCGCGGCACGCACTTTGCCACTATCGACGACGAGCAACTCGACATCCGCGCGTTTGCCGGTTGTGAACCGATAATTCTGAAACGCAAACTGGCCGCCCGCTGACTGAACGCGCGTCGCCGTTTTCGGCAAAGGTTGGCTTAGGTCTGGTGGTCGGTCGATTAACGCTGGTGTTCCGATTGTAATTTTCATTTTGTGCGGCATTGAGATGGAGGGTTATGGGATTGGCATGATCTGCGATTGCATGGTAGCGGATGCATGGTAGCGGATGCATGGCCGCGTTTCTATTAGTGGGACAGGTTGGATTTGGACTATTTTAGTTTGGCTGGGGCTCTTCGTGATTTGATGCTTGGTGAGGTGATGTTTGTCGGCGGGGGAGTTGGTTGGCGCGGCAGGCAGGAGGAGTCTTCGGGGCAGGGGATAGCAAGGCCGGAGCCTTGCTACCAGGTCTTGTTGGATTAGTTTGCTACCAGGATAACTTGGAGGTTGGGTTAGGTTACGCAATGATATCGTGGATGACTTTGCCGTGGACGTCGGTCAGTCGGTAATCGCGGCCGGAGTAACGATAGGTTAGCTTTTCATGATCGAGTCCCATCAGGTGAAGGATGGTTGCGTGCAAGTCATGAACATGGACTCTATTTTCGACGGCGGTCAAACCGAATTCGTCCGTCTGTCCGTAGCTGTACCCGCGTTTCACGCCACCGCCAGCCATCCAAACGGTGAATCCGTAATGGTCGTGATCCCTACCTTTTTGACCTTCGGATGTCGGTGCGCGTCCAAACTCCCCGCCCCAGATGACCAGTGTCTCATCAAGCAGGCCGCGCTGTTTTAGGTCTTTTAGCAAGGCCGCTATTCCGCGATCGCACGCATCGGCCAAACGCTTGTGACCGCCAACGATATCGTCATGTCCGGTGTCCCAAGCGATATCGTAGCCGTCGATCGAATGCGAAACTTGAACCATCCGCACGCCACGTTCTACGAGACGTCGCGCTAACAAAAAACCTTTGGCATATTCGCTATCGCCGTACATATCCAGCGTGCTGCGCGACTCTTGTGAAGTGTCAAACGCATCGGGAACTGCGAACTGCATTCGGAAAGCCATTTCCATGGCTTGGATGCTGGCTTCGAGTTGTGCGTCGGAATGTTGTCGGGCTAAGTCGACGCGATTGAGTTCAGCTAACAAGTCCGCTTGTTGTCTTTGCTCGGATCTTCCCATCCATGCATTTTTGAGATCCGCAAGTGTTCGCTCCGGTGTCATCTCGGCGATATTCACGTACGTGCCCGAGTACGCGCCAGGCAAGAACGCATTTCCCCAATTGGCCAATTTGCCGCGAGGCTGGGCGCGCGGGCTCATCGCAACGAACCCCGGAAGATTCTCATTCTCCGACCCAAGACCGTATACTAACCACGAACCCATGCTTGGCCGATTAGGTTGCAGATGGCCGACGTTCATCATCATCATCGCGCCAGCGTGCTCAGGAATATCGGTATGCATCGAGTGAATGAAACAAATCTCGTCTACTACCGATCCAACATGCGGGAAAATATCACTTACCCATTTTCCGCATTCACCGTACTGTTGGAATTTAAATGGCGAAGGCATCAATCCGTTCTTGGTGTTCCGCAACGACTTGCGATCGACCAGCTCGGGCCTTTGACCAACACATGTCGCCAGCAGGGGCTTGTGGTCGAACGTATCGACTTGCGAAGGTCCGCCCGGCATGAAAAGTTGTATGACGTGCTTTGCCTTGGGAGCAAAATGCGCGAGCTTGGGAGCCAACGGTGACGCTCGATCACTTGAATCCGCTGCCAGAACTCCAACACTTGCCGACTGGGAAATCAAGCTGGCTAAGCCCAGCGAACCAAACCCAGCGCCGATACGCCGTAACGCGTCGCGGCGATTAGCAGCCGGTCGAGGATCGCGATGGAACATGAATTACCTCACGTACATGAATTCATTGGCGCTGAGCAATACTTGAGCATACCCAACCCAACGAGACAACAAAACGCTGTTATCTGTTTGGCTGCGATCTTCTGCCGATTTTGAAACAAATTCTAAGCCCCGCTGCAATTCCCAAGTGGTCGGCAAGCGGCTGTAAAGTAATCGATAAGCGAGCTCGATTCGTTGCGGGTCCGAATCGGCCATTGATTGCAGCCTGTTCACCAAAGCTCGTGCCCGATCGACAATGAATTGGCTGTTCATGAGAAACAGGTACTGCTGTGGAACGATACTCTTGGGTCGAGTTTCGACGGTGGCACGCATCATGGGGAAATCAAAAGTACGCAAGAACACATCGGATGCGAACTGATCGCCATTACGACTGACTTTTGCATATACAGTTCGACGTTTTGTATTCACCAAATCCTCAATCGACGGCAGACCAAATGAATGATCCAACTCGCCAGTAACTGCCAGCAATGAATCTCGCCAAGCTTCGACGTCCATGCGACGGGGACTCATCCTCCAAATCAATCGATTGTCGCCGTCTATGTCAAAGGCACGCTGATCCAATTGACTGCTCATCTGGTACGTTGCGGACGACATGATCAATCGGTGAAGCGATTTTATTGACAGAATTTGTCGGGTAGTGTTGCTTTCCGCTCCCCTGCAACCATCAATCAATTGAGAGGCAAGCCAATCGAGAAGATCGGGATGAGTTGGAAGTTGGCCAAGTATATACCACGCTGCTCCTGTAATGCATGTAGCTGATGCGGATAATGAAGAGGGTGGTCTAAAACCCTGGTAAATCCCAGATGCATATTCTATTTAATGAATCTATTATTCATTGAGATATTCATTATATTGATGTTACTACAATTGATAGCTTTCAAACTAAATTTGTTGAATTGTTAGCCACCTTTTTACGTTGCAAAGGTTATCATTCTACGGAAGAGACAGAATGGCGATGCATCCGAGATTACAACATTACTACTGCTTTTGAAAAAACCAAAGAAATCATTACCAACGCCTTAAACAAATCAGAAATGGAAAAAATTCAAAAATATAAACCAATTGTGGACTCGCATTTAGGAACTTTCAATGGATACTGTTGCTTATTATCCGGTTACCCAGGGCCAGCTCTTAAAAAATCCATGATGAACCATCAATCCTCAATCATTGATGACGAACACAAATCTCATCGATCTCAAAAAATTCAACAAATTTACGC
>JANMNK010000055.1:0-4027 GCA_031373875.1 Pirellulaceae bacterium
ATAGACGAGAATACTCACGTCCTCGTCGAACTCACCAAGCTTCGCCGCATCAAACGACAGCTCGTACCAGCCTTTTACGGGTGGCTCGAAGTTGTCATAAAAATAGGAGTAGCTATTGCCGTTGTTCGCGCGAGTCCATGAAAACAACAGGCCCTCTTTGTAATCGCGGACATAAACGTTGTACGTGTCGTGGCTGTCCTTGATGGTGTTGGTCGACCAAGTTTGTTCTAGTGGAAAGCCGTTCTCGGGAATGGCGAAGTCGAGCATTTCATCAGCGGCAGTAAAGTACGCGCTCAGTAGTTCTTTGGTCAGCATGATCCTGCGGTCCGAATCGAAAGCATTCGTTCCGCGGTCTTCTGGGATCGCCCCGACAACATCCAGCTCCGTCCCAAGCAAATCGTTGACGCTATGAACGAACTCGTGCCGACTAATCCGCCGATAAGAACTAGGTGCGCTTTCAGCATGACGAGTGGAAAGCCAATCCAAGATTATGCGTTTCTCGGCCAAAGTCGGTTGCTCCGCATCCTTGGGTGGCATTCGTGCGGTTATCAAGTTTTCGAAGACGAGAGTGCCATCGAAGCTTTCCGCTTTCAGCAACTGACTGAGGTCCAGACCTCCTTCTTTCGCAGAACCATCGTGGCAATCAAAACAATAGGTCTCGAATAACTGGTGGGCGTTAGGCACGCGACGCAGGTCAGTCTCGAGTGGCACACTCTCCTGCGCGAGAGCCTGGACAACGTAAAACGACAAGAAGCAGAGCAAAAGGATTCGATGGAAGTATCTCAATCCAGTTCTCCGATCAATCGTGATACGCAGCGTGCTGCTGCGTTGACTGGCTCGCCATACTCCCGCAATCGACTTTTAGGCATTGGCTTGTCGGGGCCGGAAATCCAAAGAGTGCTAATGACGACTTTGTTTCTATCGTAGATCGGCGCGGCCACACAATGAATTCCTTCATCGGATTCGGGAAAGTGTGTAGCGTACCCATCAGCCATAATGCGGTCACATCCTGAAAGGAATTGGGGATTACTGAGGATAGTTCGTGGTGGATTCGGAGTTTAGTACAATTTGTGCGAAATGAACGACGACATGCCAAGTGTTGCTGCTAAAGGCACCTGTTACACGGGCAGAATAACACGCAGGTGTTCGAAATGCAATTTTCTGAGGCTGAACGAGATCGTCGACGACTAAGAATGCTTGGAGACAACGGATTGGGTTTGAAAAGGAAAATGTCGTGAACAGGAGAGTGTGAAAACAAAAGGGACTCGTGTCGTGATGTTGGGCACGGCGGAGAATCAAAGACTCGGAAGAACTTGCTGGCGGAGATGGGGCTTGAAATTGAGCGCGTGACAGGCGGGAGTTTTTTGGGAAGAACTTGGCTGAGGGGCGGTGTTTCAATGGTGAGGCGAAGGGTGTTTTGTGACGGATGGTTTAAGTTGAATTTGGGATTGGCGACTAAGTGTAGAATGGCTGCACTTTCTAGACTCTGAGCGAATGAGGACAATCGCTCTACAATGACAGACCATTGCTCTCAAAATACTAGTGCGTTCGGATCGGGGGAGGTCGATGCACTTGGTGCATCAATAAAAAACGGGAACGTTTTTAGGCGTTCCCGTTTGGTTTTTTTGAAGCAATAACGGACGAAGCTTATTTGGCTCCGGCCATTTCTTGTTGTTGTTTCTTGCGTTCGGCGATGAGATCGTCTTGCAAGTTTCGTGGAACAGGACGATAGGTTGCCAATTCCATTGCAAAGGTACCTTGTCCTTTGGTCATGCTTCGCAAATCGGTCGCATAACCAAACGTTTCATTCAAGGGTACTTCGCAACTGATGTAGGAAAGTCCGTCTCGAATGTCGGTCGACGTGATGATACCGCGTCGGCTGGTAACGTCACCTACCACATCGCCTTGGTACAGCTCGGGGCATTCGATATCGCACTTCATGATTGGCTCAAGCAAAACCGGCTTGGAAGCCCGCATGGTTTCACGGAAGCAATCGCAAGCGGCGATATAGAACGCACGTTCGCTGGAGTCGACGTCGTGATAACTTCCGTCATCCAACTCGATACGAACACCCACAACAGGGTAATCCGCCAAAGGGCCACGCTTGATCGAATCGCGGAAGCCTTTTTCGACAGGCGGGATGAATTGTTTTGGAATTCGACCACCGACGATATTCTCTTCGAATTGGAAAGCTTCGGAACCGTCGGTAATTGGAGCCAGCGAACCCACGATGTGAGCAAACTGACCGGAACCCCCGGTTTGCTTACGATGTTTGTAGTTGAATGGAACTTTCTCGCCTGGCATTTCGCGGTAGCTCACACGAGGCGCGCCTACTTGCACTTCGACTTTGTATTCACGTCGCATTCGTTCGACGTAAATATCCAGGTGCAATTCACCCATCCCGCAGATGATCGTTTCGCTTGTTTCTTCGTCGACGAAGACTTGGAACGTTGGATCTTCTTTACGGAAACGTTGAAGCGCCTTGTTCATCTTGTCCGCATCGGCACGACTGGCTGGAGTCACAGCGACCTTAATGACTGGCTCGGGAATGAACATACTTTCCAAAGTGCAGTAATCGCGATCGGAGCAATACGTATCACCGCTGGCACAATCGATACCCATGATGGCCACGATATCGCCGGCTTCGGCGGAATCGACTTCTTCACGTTTGTCGGCGTGCATGCGAACGATTCGGCTGAATCGATCTTTGCGGCCTGTACGTTGGTTGACGTACATTTCACCTTTCGTGATCTTGCCTTGATAAATACGTGTGAACGTCAACTGACCAAATGGATCTTCCACGATCTTGAAAGCCATGGAAACCAACGGCAGACTTGGATCGGGTTTGAGTTCCATCTTTTGGGTTTCGTCGCCGACAACGCGAGCAGAAATCTCACGCTCCAAGGGACTTGGCAAATAGCGGATAACAGCGTCCAACAGCAACTGAACACCCTTGTTCTTGTAAGCTGAGCCTACAAACACGGGCGTGATGCGTTGGGACTGGCAAGCCGATTTGCAGACCGCATGGATCAAATCGTGTGGAATTTCTTCTTCGGAGAGCAACAATTCCATCAATTCGTCGGAGTACATCGCCAAGCTTTCGAGCATTTGATGACGCATGGATTCGGCGTCGTCTTGCAGGTCGGCTGGGATCGCTTCTTCACGAACATTTTCACCGTCGTTGCCATCAAAGAAGTAAGCCTTCATCTTGATGAGATCGACAACACCTTCAAAGGTCTCGCCGGCACCGATTGGGATCTGCATCATGACAGCGTCGGTTGCGAGCTTTTCACGGACTTGTTTTGTCACGCGAAACGCATCCGCGCCAGTTCGGTCCATCTTGTTGATAAACGCAAGACGTGGCACTCGGTAACGACGCATTTGGCGATCGACCGTCAACGATTGGCTTTGCACACCACCAACGGAGCAAAGAACGAGAACGGCACCGTCCAAAACACGAAGCGATCGTTCGACTTCGATTGTAAAGTCCACGTGACCCGGCGTATCGATCAAATTGATCGTATTGTCCTGCCATTGCACTTGAGTTGCAGCGCTGGTGATCGTGATGCCGCGCTCTTTTTCAAGCTCCATGTAGTCCATGGTTGCGCCATCGCCGCCCCCTTTGACCTCTTCGATCTTATGGATGCGACCTGCATAGAATAGGATTCGTTCACTCAGGGTGGTCTTGCCCGAGTCGATGTGAGCGCTAATTCCGATATTTCGTAGTTTGGTAAGGTCCATACTGTACCCCAGCTTTTCGATGGGATCGTCAACAAATTGGGTGGTCGAACAATCAAAAGTCCTGCCAACCGCTGGCAAGTTTCGAAGTTCTGTGTTGGTAAAAATCTCTGTGTTGGTAAAAAATCGACTGTGGTGATCGTTTCGACTTTCGCCAATCCTATGGCCCACGTCGAAAAAAGACCTACCGGCTAGGCCGCCAAGTCTTTATCCTGACCGCCAATGAACAATTGCGATTGCACGCCAAAATGGCGTGGTGACCGGCCGATTTCTACCGGCGAATCCATGC